>NZ_JBXEQE010000006.1:0-284201 GCF_056858335.1 Agaribacillus sp. DX54 | reverse complement strand
GCGACGCCAGGAGGTACTTGGTCCGGTCCCGGTATAACCGATGGGGTAAATGGCACTTTTGACCCATCCGTAGCTGGGTCGGCGTTATCACCGCATACGATTACCTATGAGATAACAGACGGTAATGGCTGTATTGGTACAGATACTGAAGCTATTGTTGTTCATGCCTTGCCCGACGCAACGATTACCCCCGCCGGTCCGTTTTGTGAAGATGCCGCCCCTGTGAACCTGATAGCGGCGACGCCAGGAGGTACTTGGTCCGGTCCCGGTATAACCGATGGGGTAAATGGTACTTTCGATCCATCCGTAGCCGGATCGGCATCATCACCGCATACGATTACTTATGAGATAACAGACGGGAATGGCTGTATTGGTACAGATACGGAAAACATTGAGGTCAGCCCCCTGTCAGATGCCGGCGTTGATGCCACCATAGACGTTTGTAAAAGTGACAATGCCGTTGATCTGTTTGCGGCTTTAGGTGGAACCCCGCAAGCAGGTGGTACCTGGAATGATGATGACGGAAGCGGGGGATTAACCGGGGCTATTTTCGATGCTACAGTAGCCGGTGTGACAGCCGGAAATACCTACAATTTTACTTACACTGTTAGCAATCCCGGATGTACGCCTGCTTCGGCAACGGTTTCGGTCAACATCGTTGCCCAGCCCAACGCAGGAACAGGATCAACCGGAACGGCCTGTGTTACCACTACCAACTTTGATTTATTCACATTGCTGAGCGGCTTTGATCCCGGCGGCATATGGAATGATGATGATTTGACCCTCGCTTTGTCAGGTACAAACAATGAAATTTTTGATGCCAGTGCAGTAGGGATAGGATCTTATGATTTTACCTATATTGTGTCCAGTCCCACCTGCCCTCCCAGAGCTACCATGGTTACCGTTAATGTAGTGCCTAATTTAAATGCCGGTACTGCACTGACCAACATCGATGTTTGTGGCAATGAGACAGCATTTAATCTGTTTACAGGTCTAACCGGTAATGATGCCGGAGGTAGTTGGGGCGACGATGACGCCACCGGTGCTTTGACCGGAAATTTGTTCGACGCCTCCGCCGTGGCACCTGGAAGTTATCAGTTCACTTACACCATCGCAGCCCCCGGATGTACACCGGATTCCGAAACCATCACTGTGGATGTCTCGGCTGCCCCCGCTGCTAATGCCGGTACAGACCAATCAGTTTGTAGCAACAGCACTTTCCTGAACGCATCTTTGGGAGCCAATGAAACAGGGGTTTGGACGGTCGTGGCGGGAACCGGATCTTTTACAGATGCTATCGATCCCAACACCGAAGTTACCGGTTTGACAGAAGGGGTAAATACCTTTCAATGGGAAGTTACGGATGTCAATACCAACTGTACTGAAGTAGATCTTGTCGATGTAAACTTCACCGAATTAACGCTGCCAAATGCTGGCCCTGATCACAATATCTGTACAAGTTTCACAACGTTAGCAGCCAATAATTATGATAATGCTACTGAAGTCGGTATTTGGTCGTACACCGGACCAGTCGTGCCGGCACCCGTTTTTGTGGATCCAAACGATCCAAATACCCAGGTGACCGGATTAATCGATGGTCAAACCTACGATTTCATCTGGACCATTGCGGATCAGAATCCATTTGGTTGCGGGGGTAATGATGATTTTGTAACCATCGATGTGATCGGCACCATTACCGCCGCCGATGCCGGTCCAGATCAGAATATTTGTGATGCGTTTACAACGCTGGCCGGCAATACGGAAGGTGCCAATGAAGAAGGTACCTGGACATTTACCGACGGTAGCGGTATTTTTGCCGATGCGAACGATCCTGCTACTTCAGTGACGGGTCTTTCAGTGGGTATCAACCGGTTTGTTTGGACGATCGAAGCTTTTACAGGCCCATGTCCGCCCTCGACTGATACAGTCACGGTTGAGGTAGGCGCGAATACAGTGGCGAATGCTGGCCCTGATCAGAATATTTGTACGACGAGCACCACGTTGGCTGCCAATGGATTTGGAGGCAATGAACAGGGAGCATGGAGCGTTGTTTCGGGCGGCGCGGTTTTTGTTGATAGCAGCATCCGAGACACTCGTGTAAATGGCTTGTCTGTAGGAACGAACGTTCTGAGGTGGACGATCACGGATGACAATGGCGTTTGTCCCCCGACGCAAGATGATGTAATCATAAATGTGCTGAATCCAACCGATCCGCTCTGCTCAGGAGGGGGCATAAACTGTGGCGCCTTTGTGATCAGTGTCACCGAAGTGCGCCCTTCTTGTGTAAACAACGACGACGGGATCATTTCATTTGGCATAACCGGCGGTTCCGGCAGCTACACAGTCTTGCTGACCAATAACAATGGATTCAACAAAGGTGAAACAGGTACATCGGCCGCCAACATTTCATTCCAGGATTTGACAGAAGATAACTATGAATATACCGTTGACGATGGGGCTGGCAATGTTTGTACCTTACCTTATTCATTGGTGAGACAAACAACCGTCAAGGCTACAGCCTCAGATTTTGTGGATGTAGTATGCTTTGGCGCTGCTACCGGTGAAGCCAGGATCACCATTACCGAAGGTGGAAGCGCTCCTTATCAGTATTCTATCGATGGCCTTGTTTGGAATAACCTGCCTCCTAACGGGGTGGTATCCAACCTGCCTGCGCTGGGAAATTTCAATGTTTTAGTGCGAAATGATGTCTCGGACCAGTGTCCGGCCGAAGTAGCAGTTACGATCGACAATGCCCTACAGGAAATTGATTTAACCTTTAATACCAACGAAGCCACCTGTAGTAATGCCGGCGGCAGCATCAAGGTGTTAAATGTTACAGGGGGGCTGGCTCCTTACAGATATCGCCTGGATGGGGTAGATTTCAGCGATTTGCCGGCAAACAATACTTTTGAAGACTTAACAGCGGGATTTCATTTCCTGACAGTCATCGATGACAATAATTGCGAAAAAAACTATAATGTTTTAGTAGACGCCCCTGGCCTTGTGCTGTTTACTTCCTCAGTGATCACTCCTGATTGCAATGGCAATGGTCAGAATGGCTCCATAACCATTCAAATCGATCCCTTGCAGCTACCGGGATCATTCGAAGCTGCCATATCAACTGAAATCGATGAGGACGGGGAATTCCAGTTTGTACCCACAAACGGCATCATGGAGTTTTCTAATCTCTCCGTAGGCACCTACTACGTCACTGTAGTTGCCGCCGGTGGTTGCCCCAACAAAGTGCCGATCACGATTAACAGTGGCCCTGTGGGATTGGGCTTTGATTTGGCATTGGAATGTTTTGATAACCGACAGGCGATTTTGTTAAGCAACATCACTGCCGAAGATAATACCCCTTTTGATATAGAAGTATACAGGGTAGGGGAAATCAGCCCTATCGATGTTATCACTTTGCCCGATTTGCCAGCCGGTAATGTTTACAGGATTACCTCAGCCAATTTCCTGAACGCTACAGGAAATTATCAATTACTGCTTACGCAAGAACAGGCTGTTTGTGGCACTTCCTTAAGCAGCGATGTCGAGAATTTAACCATTAATCTGCCATTATCCGCGACACTCGGTGAAATAACCCAGTCCCTGCCCGAGCGTGGCACCGGTAGCATTATGATCGACAACGTAATAGGTGGTGCAGGCGGATACCGAATTTTGATTGAGCCCTCAGGCGGAGTATGGGTCGATATACCACAAAATCAAACCAATCAGGAGTTTGAATTTCAGTTTACTGAATTGCTACCTGGCGCTTATGAGGTGTTTATCAGTGACTCGTTAGGTTGTGAAATCATGTTTAGTGTAGAGATCCCACGAGACTCTGAGATATTCATCCCCAACATTTTCACACCTAACGGGGATAACTTTAATGAAACATTCTTCATCCGAAACTTACCTTTGGATGGCACCAAATTGCTAATTTCCAACCGCTTGGGCCGAAAGGTCTATGAGACAGACAACTACCGGAACGATTGGGACGGTGAAGATCATGCCGACGGTATTTATTACTACACGATTCAGATCGGGGATGAAAAGTATTCCGGTTGGATAGAGCTCTGGAGGGGAGGAATTGATAAGTAGCATCTGAAAAACAGACCCATCCACGTTCGCTCTACCACCCACAATCCCTTTTAAAGAAAGATTTTTTCAAAAAAAAATTCCCGGTGACATAATACGTCACCGGGAGAACTTATCTTAGCTACTAGTAATCCAAAAGGCTGTCACAACCAGATGATACTAAAGGCAGCCTTGTACCAAAAAAAGTCTGAAAAACCAGTACAAGCTTGATAGGTACCTATAATTGGTTGATAACAGATGGAGGAAAAGATTGCAGCTCGCCACCAACTTTATAACTTCTGGCACGAGCGGACGTGGCTGTTGCACAACATTTTCGATAAAATTCTTGGTGTCTTTATGGTTCACCATTTTTCACCACGGAGGCACGAAGACACAAAGAGTCACAGAGGTTCTGGCCGATGAGGTGAGCGTACAGGTGCATTCTTGCGTTGTGCAACGGCCAAGGACGCTGGCGCCAGGTTAGAAGTAAGTTATAGAGAGAGTAGCCAAAAAATCCTATAAAGTTTTGAGCATCATGTAGTTTGCCTGATCTTTTTTCCTTTCCAGCCCTGATTTTTTGAAAACCAGAAGAAAACAAACATCATAAATTAGTATTTGATTACAGAACAGATAGGCACTATTTAACCGTCAGCCTGTAAACTTTTAAAATAGATAAAAGAAAAATTACAATTATTCTCAAAAAATTACAACTGTTTGTTCCGCTTTACCTGTGGTATATTTTTTTTTTTCTAAAAGCAGAAATTAGCGGGTGAATTTAGGACAGGATAAAGCGTGTAACACAGCCAATCAGCTTGAGTTTTTTTGACTGCGCCGGCCAAAGCCTCCTGTTTTCATATTGAAAATTTAATCATTGTATTTATCTAAAAAAATTATGAATTTAAAAAGATTCACAATTCTAACAATCTTGGGTTTGCTGATAAAACTGCAAGCACAAGCACAAGATGAGGCAAGCGACATCACAAGCAGCAACACCGGATTGCGGTATGGGTTCAGAGCCGGATTTGTTGTCAGTGAATTCAGTAACACTCAGCCCCATACTTCTGAAAAACTTGGCTTTACTGCCGGTGTGGTAGTAGAGTACGGATTTAACGATCAATTGTCGGTTCAGGCCGAACCCTCCTATTTGCAGCAAGGGGGTAAGTTGTTGAAGTTCGTAGACAACACCCGTTTTGGAGATGTAGAGTCATTGGGTAGTTTGTCAACGACCAACTACGCGATCACCATCCATAGTGTCGATGTACCGGTGTTAGCCAAATACCGGCTTCCGGCATTTGGTAATTTTGTGCCGAACATTGCTTTGGGCCCTGCTGTCTCTTATACCTTTTTGGTGGATACGCATTTTGAAAGGACTTATCATCACAACCAGACTTACATGACTGTTAGAGGTTATGATAATATTTCCAATGAATACGAGACTATTCAGATAGGTGCTACCGCTGGTATTGGGGGTGAAGTAAGCCTGGGGGCAAAGCGTTTGATGCTGGATTTGAGATACCGGTACGGTGTTACCACAGCAAAACCTTCTTTTAGCTACATCGATCTCAGGGCTGTTCAAGGCGATCTGACCACCCATAGTGCTTATTTTACGATAGGACTAGGATTTTAACAATAACATAAAACAATTCATTTTTAATCGAAATCAATAAACAAAAATTGTAACAATGACTAAGGTAAGAACAAAGATTATTTCGTTAATGATGCTATCCATGGCCATCTTCGCCATTTCCTGCGAAGAGGAATTTTCAGAGGAAGATGCATTAAATGCCCAGCAATCTGTTGACCTTTCTATTTATGTAGTCAACAATTCTACAGACAATGAAGATCCCATTGAAGGAGCTAAAGTAACCGTTAGCCAAAATGGTGAAACAAGAGAAGTAACTACCGATGCCAATGGAGCGGCTTTGTTTCCGGATGCAAAAATTGGTGGCTACGTTTACAAAATCGAAGCAGAAAACTACACTACACTGAGCGGCAGCTCTAGTTTAAGCACGTCTAACTTCAGAATAGGACAGGTCACAGCACGTTTCGAGCTGAATTCTCTTAACGTACCAGAGAATATGGCGACAATAAGAGGTACTGTTGAAATAGAATCGGATCTGACCAATGATGCGACAGAGTATGCAAGTGGGATAGAACTACTGGTAGAGGTTAACCTGGATAACAAGACACTCAATTTTTCAGCGACAACAGATGATCAAGGTAAATGGGAACTGCAAGTTCCGACCGATGCCAATGGGAGTACCGGTCTGAACATCCGTTTTCCTGATTTGGAAATGGACCAGACTATTGCTTATACCAAGATAAATTCTGATCCGCGCACTTTCCCTGAAGTGCTACCCAGTATCACTACCTACCCAACTCTTTTCACAATGTTTGCCGGGGGATCTCAGAATGCCGCTAATTATCCTTTCAATAGTATTCATACTGTCTACGGGATTGCCGGCGATGCGCCTTCAGGACAGCAGACAGCTATTGTCTCACAGGTTTTAGTCAATAATGATGAAGAGATATCAGGTGTAAGCTTTAGCGAAGGTGGAAATTACTCAGGAGCAGCAACTGATTCAGTCGATGTAACATTTACTGATATTACCGGTGCCGGCTCCGGCGCACTGTTAAGAATATCTGTTCAAAATTTCAATGATTTATCAGATGCTTATTTTTTCGGTGAATACCGGTTTGTAAGCCAGGGATCGGGTTATTCTGATGAATTTGTCAATAAGACATCCTATCAGTCTCCTACAGTTGATAATCCGGAAAGGAAATATTATACCAACGTAAGGCCAGGTACTACTACTATTATAAATGTTGACTACGGCACAGGTATTTATCGTGCCGATAACCTGGATTAAATCAGACAGATAGTATTAATAGTTAATATTCATAAATTATGGAAAGAGGCTGTCTCAAAAGTGAGATGGCCTTTTTTAACGCCAAATATCCTTTTGTCGGATACAGGTTGAATGGGTATTTATCTCAAGATATGAGTAAAACACCCCTTGTCTTCTATCGATTCTCAGTGAGATTTTAACCAAGTAAAATAATATTTGGCAAAAAAATCAGAGGCTACCCTTTTGAGACAGTCTCTTTTTTGTTTTCAGATAGGGTTTTAGTTATTTATCTGCCTGTTATGGGAATCGATTGTGAACGGCGGAGCTTATTGAGCCAAAGCGGGCGTGTGGCCAAAAAAATAAAATAACACCCTGATGTTCCCGGTTTCACCGGAGTGTTTACTTATCGAGAAGTGGTCAAAAGCAAGGATGCTGTTTCAATAAAATGCCAATAAGAATATATTTAGAGCTTTTATTACTTTTTGGAGGAAAAATCTTCTAAAAATTTCAAAGTATCGATATTATCGGCATAATCTTGCAGACCAGGCATCTGGGAGTTTCCAAAAGCTACAAAACCGGAATTTTCTTTATGGTTACCTATCACACACTGAATTTTATCTTTTTGGCCGGTTAACTTTTTTTCCAAATCATCACGGTCTTTATAATATTCATAGTAAACGACCGAAATGGGAGAAACCATTTCCTGTGTTTCCCTGAGCAGTAAAAATCCTGTATCCAGATGGGCCTCTTTGTTCACCAGGTAGATGGACTTGTTGTAATCGTAGTTGTTGTTGTATTTGTGGTTTGAGATGACCTTTTGATAGGACTGCAGGCGCTCAAACAACGGATTGAAGTCAAAGTTTTGGGGTACATACAGCTTGGAAACGTTACGGCAGCCCAAACCATAGTATTGAAAAATATCTTTGCCTAAGGCTGTGAGGTTCTCAGTGGTTTCCAGGCCTGTGAGAACAGCGCAGGAAGTGCGGTTTTTCCTGATGATATGGGGAAGCCCGGAGAAGTAATACTCAAAATACCTGGAGGAGTTATCACTGCCGGTGGCAATGATGGCATCCATACCCTTTAGCAAGTCAGCTTTAACAATATATGAAGTGAATTCAGGCGCGATAGTGATCAGCTTCTGGCTGAGATAATCAGGCAGGTATGGATCCTGCGCACTGAACTTCATATGTAACTGGTGGCCACTGAGCAATACACTCAAAAAATCATGAAATCCCACTAACGGAACATTTCCGGCCATAACCACACCCACTTTTTTGGGCTCCTCCGGTTCCAGTCGATAAGGGGCGACCCATTTTTCCAGTTTGTTTTTATCCAGAAACAACTCAATACCCTGTAATGCCAGCTCAATGCTGTCTTTGGTAAACCAGTTATTACAGGATGCGGCTTTTTGATGCAGCATTTCCTTTTCTTCCTCTGTCAAATCATTGATTGCCTTACCCAGGGCCGCCAGCGCTGAGATTCTTTCCGTCATTTTCATAACCGCAAAGTAAATATTTTTTTGGTTTAAATGATCAAATGAATTATTTGCTGTTGAACATATTGTTTCTATTTTTGTTTAATTAAGTAGGTAAATATTTGGGAAATGAAAAAACATAGTTGCCATGGCTATAATGATAACTGATGAATGTATTAATTGTGGCGCCTGCGAGCCGGAATGCCCTAATACCGCGATATATGAAGGAGGAATGGAATGGACATGGGGTGGAGGAACCAGCCTCAATGAGGTTGAATTACCGGACGGCACGCTCGTCAAAGCAGACGAGCCACAGGAACCTGTATCTGACGAATTTTATTATATTGTTACCGAGAAATGTACCGAGTGTATGGGCTTTCATGAAGAACCTCAATGCGCCGCCGTTTGCCCGGTTGATTGTTGCGTTGATGATCCCGATCACAGGGAAACAGAAGAGGAGCTATTAGCCAAAAAAGCCAACATGCACGGGGACTAAAACGCTGTGTCTCCTGGTGCCTTTGTGGTTAACCATTTTTCACCACGAAGGCACCAAGACACAAAGGGACACAAAGAATTTTGCAGAAATTGTTTTGCAACAGTCACGGACACTCTTGCTATGGGGTGTGGATCGACTGAATAGGAGGCTATTGCATTTTGCTTCTTTTGATAAGAAAGGCGCTTAAGACCTGATCGAAGCTTTTGTTGATGTCGGCCTGTACGTAGTCGATTTTAAACTGCCCGCACTTAAGTCTCAGATTATGGTAATATTCTCCCATTTTTTCCTTATACATTTCCTTAATCTGGGAAGGTTGCAATCTTAACTTTTCACCGCTTTCCATATCGAGGAATTCATAGGGCCTTTCTTCAAACTCAAAATTCAACTCGGTATTTACATCAGTTACATGAAATAAAAGCACTTCGTGTTTGTTATGCTTTAAATGCTGAAGGGCGGTAAATATTTCTTTATTGTCTATGGTGTTCTGAAAAAAGTCACTGAAAATAATAACCAGAGAACGTTTATGTATTTTTTCGGCGATTTCATGCAAAACCGGGGCGACCGATGTTTTTCTGGTTTTGGGTGTTTCGTCCAGCATTCTTTCGAGGCTGATAAAAAGCTTGTGCAGATGCGAGGAGGTGGATTTTATTTGTGTTTGCAGGTCGATTTTCTCTGAAAAGGAAAAAATACCAACCGCGTCGCGTTGTTTTTGCAGCAAATAGGCCAGGGCGGCGGCCGATAAGATGCTGAAGGTGATTTTTCCCTTATTTTCAACCGGATAGTACATAGATGAAGAGTTATCGATCACAAGGTGACAGCGTAAATTGGTCTCCTCTTCAAATCTTTTCGAATACAGGCGGTCTGTTTTGGCGAAGGCTTTC
This sequence comes from Agaribacillus sp. DX54, assembly GCF_056858335.1. Classification (NCBI taxonomy): domain Bacteria; kingdom Pseudomonadati; phylum Bacteroidota; class Cytophagia; order Cytophagales; family Splendidivirgaceae; genus Agaribacillus; species Agaribacillus sp. DX54. Next base: position 274,433 of record NZ_JBXEQE010000006.1, on the reverse strand, counting down.
CAGTCTATGTATTTGGTACTTTCACCGGTATTATATAGCCGGTGCTCGGCAAACTCCACAGAAAAACCGTGATAGGGTGATTTGTGCATGCCGGTAATAAACCCCTCTACCAATTGTCTGGCCAATAACTCAATATTGCCAAACTCCTTCACTTTTTTTAATTCGATGTTCATGTCATTCTAAAGTTTCCACCCTGACTTTAACGACCCCCTGTTTGATCATATCGATCCTTTCGGCGGCAGCGTATGATATGTCTATAACCCTGCCCGGGGTATAGGGGCCTCTGTCATTGATAATGACAACAACGGATTTTTGGTTGGCCAGATTAGTTACCTTCACCTTTGAGCCGAAAGGCAACTTTTTATGGGCTCCGGTGAATTTATCTTTATCATAAAGTTCACCACTTGCCGTAGCTTTACCATGAAATCGATGGTGGTAGTATGACGCTATTCCCTCCTCTGTATGCCGCTGTTGGCTTATGCAAATGTTACAAAAAATGATGGAAAATAATAAAACAATCGCCATAACTTTTGGCATTCTTCAAATTATTTATTAAAATCAGAATTTGATTTGTGTACATTAATATACTATATTTAACATTTATTAGGAGAAAAAAAATCAATTAACCCATATTTATAACTTATTTACTTCAACTTAAACACTTAGGATTGTGGAAGAGAACAAGCAAAATGAGCGTGAAGAAATATATTCACAAAGAGTACGTGCAGGGAAAAGGACTTACTTTTTTGATGTGAAGTCTACCAGATCTAACGACTATTATCTCACCATTACCGAGAGTAAAAGAAAATTTAAGGACGATGGCTACGTATACGAAAAGCATAAGATCTTTTTGTATAAAGAGGATTTTCAAAAATTTAAGGAAGCATTGACTGAAACGGTTGATCATGTAAAAACGGAACTGCTACCGGAAGTAGACTTTAGCCAATATGACGTGAAACCTGAAGAAGATGCGGCTGCCGATACCAATACTGAGCTGAGGTGGGATTAGTATTTACCAAAAAGGATTTTAAATGAAGCTCTTGGTTTTAATCGGGAGCTTTATTTTTTTTGCGAATGGTTAAGTCATATCTGCCAAAATTTGGACCCTTCCTTAATAAAACAATTATTTATTTATTGATTGGCATTTCAGCCCTTTTGTTTCTTGCCTGGTATTTTTCCAATATAACCATTTACATTATCATTTCCCTGGTGCTGGCTACTATATTAAGGCCGTTAACCAACTACATTGCACAGACCCAATTTTACAAAATAAAGACACCCAGAATTGTAGCAGTATTTCTCAGCCTGTTATTACTTATTTTGGTTTTAGGGTTGTTTATTTTGCTTTTTGTGCCCCTGATTTCCGAACAGATCCAGGTTATTGCCAACCTTAATTATGAGAGTTTATATCGACGGATGACAAAACCCCTGCAAAGCCTTGAAATGTATATCATTGAAAATCAGCTTTGGGAAGCCAAGGATGGGTTTTTAGTGGAAGGCCTGAAAGAGAGCTTTTTGAGCCTGATTGCCAAAATTAATGTACAGGAGATAATCAACCGTATTTTATCCATTACAGGGAATGTTTTGGTCGGTATTCTGGCTGTGAGTTTTATCACCTTTTTCTTTCTTTTCGAGACAGCTACCCGTCGCCGGCAGTTGATATCATTTATTCCAAACGGTTATTTCGAAGTCACGATTTCTGCTATACATAAAATTGAAAAACTGCTTTCAAATTATCTTATTGGCCTTTTGCTTCAGATGATTTCCATATTTAGTATTGCTGCCATAGGCCTCAGTATTCTTGGTATAAAATACGCGTTAACCATCGCTGTGTTCGCGGCAGTTGCTAATCTGATTCCTTACGCAGGACCTATTTTAGGGGCGAGTTTCGGCATCATTGTAGGGGTATCTACCGCAGGAACATTTCTCAATACCCAGGATTACATTTTTTTGTTGTTGAAGATAGTTACTGTGTTTTCTGTCGTGCAACTGACCGATAACCTTGTTTTGCAGCCATTGATTTTCTCAAAAAGTGTAAAAGCTCACCCATTAGAAATATTTGTTATTATCTTTGCGGGCGCTACCATTGCCGGAGTGGTGGGTATGATCGTGGCAATTCCGTTTTATACTGTTTTGCGGGTGTCGGTGGTCGAACTGTATAAAGGGTTTAAACAATATCGAATTTTTAAATTAACCTGATTAATATAAACAATGGCTCTTAGATGTGGAATCGTAGGTCTGCCAAACGTGGGTAAATCTACTTTGTTTAACGCGTTATCCAATGCCAGGGCAGAAGCGGCTAATTTTCCATTTTGCACTATTGAACCTAATGTAGGGGTGATTACCGTACCCGATGAAAGATTGCAAAAACTGGAGTCACTCGTTCACCCCCAAAAAGTATTGCCGACAGTCATTGAATTTGTCGATATTGCCGGTTTGGTCAAGGGAGCCAGCAAAGGGGAAGGGCTGGGTAATAAGTTTTTGGCAAATATCAGGGAAGTCGATGCTATCATACACGTTGTCAGGTGTTTTGAGAATGACAACGTCGTACATGTAGCAGGAAGGGTAGACCCGGTTTTTGACAAAGAGATCATTGATTCGGAACTTCAGTTAAAGGACCTGGAATCTGTGGAGAAAAAAATCGCCAGGCTTGAAAAGATCGCAAAATCCGGCGATGCCGCTGCCAGAAAGGAGCTGGCAATATTGCAAGGATGTAAGGAGCACCTTGAAAAGGGGCAAAACATCCGGCAGGGCTTAACTTCTGAGGAGGAGAAGGCTGCGATAGCGGATTTATTCCTACTTACTGCCAAACCGGTAATTTATGTGGCCAATGTCGAGGAGGGAGATATTCAATCCGGTAACGAATATGTAAAGGCTTTGAAGGAGGTTGCCGGTAAGGAAGGTGCGGAGGTGATCATGGTTTCGGCCTCCATCGAATCTCAAATTGCCGAACTTGACCCGGAAGAACGTGAAATGTTTCTGGCGGAATACGGATTAAAAGCGTCAGGCTTAACCAGGCTTATCAGGGCTTCGTACAACATACTGAACCTGATTACCTATTTTACTGCAGGGGAGAAAGAAGTGAAAGCCTGGACGATCAGAAGGGGCTGGAAGGCACCGCAGGCCGCCGGCGTTATTCATACTGACTTTGAAAGAGGTTTTATCAAGGCCGAAGTCATCAAACTGCCTGACTATGAAAAATATAAAACAGAGTTAGGATGCAGGGAAGCTGGCAAAATATCCATAGAAGGTAAAGAGTATGTTGTCAGGGATGGCGATATTATGCACTTCAGGTTCAACGTGTAGAATTGATCAGTGGCCGTTGAATAAGGCCCATCAAGCGATAATTGTTTGAATAGAAACCTAAATTTTAGTATATTCTATTGAAATTGAGGTATCAAATAAATTTACATATTGGAATCAATTGATTATTAAAAATAAGTTTCTTTCAATTTTTGGTTTCCTACGGTGAACAATTGGAGGGATTCTGTTGTAATTATGTAATGAATTAAGCTCTCAATTTGCTTTCTTCATTGACATACCAGTTTATTTTGAAAATGCAAGGAGTAACTTTTTAGTTTTTTTTTAACGTAAGTTGTATTAAGTTTTGAGAGTTAGAATTATATTCAATTTAAAGAATAAAGGTGCAAGTGTTCCTTTTCATCATCAATACCTGCTTGCCCAACTTATTAAAGGAGTAATATTAAGAGGAGGGAAACAGGACTACGTTAATTTCTCCCACTATAATTTTTCTGCGATAAAAGGACAAACGAAAATCAGCAGAAACGGACTTCATTACTTTTCCAGTAAGGTTACGTTGGTTTTTTCCAGTCCGAGCAAGGAATTTAATGATTACTTTCTTACTAGTCTCTTTGAACTACCCAAGGTGGATGTCGGTAATTTGATTTTAACGCCCGAACATGTGGAAAGGGAGTATGTGCCCGAATTTGGCGATCAGTCCAAATTTATTTGTATATCGCCGCTGGTGTTAACCACACCAAGTTTCGATAATGAGGAAAGTAAAAAGTTTATTTCTCCTGAAGAAGATCAGTTTTCAGACTTACTTTATGAGTCACTCATGGCCAGAATGGAGAAATATGGAAAATACACCGCCGAACAAATTGCCTCGTTTTACAAATTTCAACTGGTGCCTGACAAGCACTATCTGAAAAAGATCAAAGAGAAGCAAAAGAAATTTGCCCGTATCTATCCGGTCTATGATCAGGATGTAAAATTTGAAGTAAGAGGGTATACTTTACCCTTTACGTTATATGCTGATCCCTTGGTTCAGGAATTTGTTTTCACCAGTGGGCTGGGTATTTTCACCCATAAGGGATTTGGTATGGTTGACCTCGCCAATGTTGATCCGGTGTTAAGAGCCGAAAATTATAAGTTTTCGAGCACGGGTATCAAACAAACAACACGATAGCTATCTCAAATTATTGGGGTTAGTGCGCAAATAGCCCACCAATAGATCGCCGCGGCTGCCAATACCACGGTGGTAAACCAGAATCTCATAAAGGTTTTCAGTCTGGGCGTGACTCCCCTCAAAGAAATAAGGATTGCTGCTTTTGCCATTTTCCACATAATAAATATAATTGTACCAACCTTGCTTTACCGTTTGCCTTCCCAGGTATCCGCCGAATTGTTCGCTAAATATCATTTGGTTTTCCCGCCGTCTTTCCCAATTATTCATAGCGCCCAAAACAAAGACTTTTCCTGCCTCAAGTTGGGAAGATTGCAGGAAGAAGTTTACATGCACATAATCAGCCTCGATATCCGGATTGTTGGCATCTGCCTTTTCGATAATAAATGCACCATTTAAATCCCGGTTGGTAGCGTACGCTTCGCTCTCCCTTGACTTGTCCGGCATCAAATTAGCCGTTATACTATCTTCTGTCAATCCGATTTTATCAACGTTTTGGCCGGGAAAATTGATGGAGCGCAGATCAAAAAACCTGAATTCGTTTCCCCCCGGAAAGTTGTTCTCAAGGTTAAAGAATTCATAACTCAGTTTTTTTTCAAAATTTTTGATAAAAGTGGGTTTTAAGCCGGAGATAACATTGTCCCACCGTTGATTTTGCCGTATGATAACCTTGATTTCGGTGGCTGGGTCATTGACCCCGAGACTGGAATAGTCAACGGTAAAATCTATTTGTTGGTTGATGGCCCTTTCAACGATGCCTGTTGACAGCCCCACCTGCGGCGCTACCGGCACCCGGTTATCTACAATCATAAACCGTGCGGAAAGAATCAGGTCATCCGGATTGTTTCCCCGGTAAATAACCAGCAGATAGTTGCCGGGAAGGTTTACCCGGGGCACTTCAAAAGTATAATGCATGTAAGGTACCCTGGTATTAAAGGATTGTTCAAACTGCTCCAGCCTGAATTCGTTGAAGACATTAAGTATGTCAATATTGTCGAAGTCAGAGGGTGTCCAATCCGTGTCGCAATGTATGATCCTGGCCCTGAAATCTTCATGGGTTCCATACAAATAGTCAAAGGACAGTACCAGTTTGTCCCGCTGACGAATAGGAAGTACAGCCGGTTGTGTTAGTTCTACGAGATTATTCCGGGTAGGATTAAGCAGTATGGTTTTTACATCGGGCTCATAAGCATGATTATCATAGATTAATTTTTTGTTGCCCGTATAGCTGGCAGCGGTGTCTGGATTTAATGGCACACAGCCATATAATGCAAGGATAAGGCAAAGGACGATTGCTTTCATATTTAGGTAAGGGTGTTAAAGAACCGGCAAAATTCAATAATATCAATGTTAAATAAAACAAAGGTTAGTAAATTTACAGCTAGTTTTTCCAACTATTTTCAATATACCGGTGTCTTTTTAAAGAAGATCGATATTGATTAAGACTTTATAAATGGTCGATGAAGCGCAAATAATCTCCGGATGTATCAAAGGAGATCGAAAAGCCCAGGAACAGTTGTATGCCAATTATTCCAAGAGAATGATGGTGATAAGCATGAGGTATACCAAAGGGGTACAGGAAGCGGAAGATGTTTTACAAGAGGCCTTTATAAAAGTTTTTAATCATATAAAAAGCTTCAAGCAGGACTCTCCCCTATACTATTGGATTAAAAGAATTGTTGTAAACACGGCCCTTAATAGCCAAAGAAGCAAATTATATCTGTATCCTATGGTAGATGTGGATTATTTAAAAGAAGATACCAAGTTTGATTATGATTTAACAGATTATGGGTTAAAGGACTTGCTGGAGTTAGTGCAGTTTTTACCCACGGGGTGTCAGGTTATTTTTAACCTGTATGCTATCGAGGGGTACAAGCATCATGAAATTGCCAAAATGCTTGACATCAGTGAAGGTACCTCTAAATCTCAGTATGCAAGGGCCAAAAGCCTGTTGCAGGAAAAGATTCATAAAAATGAGCGAATAAGTTATGAAAAATATCAGCGAAAATAGGGATGGGAAGTTTGAGCAGGCCTGGAAGGACGCTTTCGATGGTAAAGAGATGAGTCCTTCTCCCGGATTATGGCAAAACCTGGACAGGCACCTGGCCAATCAGGAATCGAAAAAGTATAGAAAGGGCATCTTTATATACAAGTGGGTTGCAGCAGCTTCCATAGCGATTGCCTTGGCGGTAAGCAGCATTTATTTTTATAGCACCTTCACTGGCCAGGCACCGCAGGCAGGCAAAGTGGAAACGGAAAATAAAGGTACCGCCGGATCAAAGACCGGAACCAGGCAACCGGGTGACCAGCCAGTAGTAGCCGCAACACAACCCATTGCCTCCGGGAAACACCCAGGTGGTAGCGCAAAAGATAATACAAACCCCAAAGCCCATCACCCTGCCGGCCAGGACGACCGGGGCCATAATCAGGCCATTACGCAATTAAGTGATGTTAAAGAAACGGGTTCTCCCGCATTCCGGAATTTCGCTGTCACTGGAGACCGGGACGGGAAAAATAACCATTCGGAGCATGTCAGCTTGCTTGCCGGTAAAGGGGCTGAACGGCAACCTACTGAGCCGCAAGTGGATCATTTAACCATACAGAAAGTAATTAATTATGGAGATGACCCTTTTATGAAAAAAGAAGACTACACTGCGTATGAAGAAAATCTGTGGGCGGGAATTAATGTCTCTTCCGGGTATTTTGATCCCAATTTTGAGTCAGGTGGAGCAGATGCCATGCTGACTGCCAATGAGTTCCTGGCCTCCAGCAGCATACTGGCTGACAATAATAGTGTCGGCCCGGGAAGTGTTGCACAGGATAACTCCGGAGGGCAGTCATTTGCCTTTGGGTTTAGTGTAGGTAAAAGGATAGCCAAAAAATGGGTTTTGCAAAGTGGCATTAACTACCTGAATTATTCTTCAGACGGATCAACCAACGCTTTTTATGAATTAGATGATAACACCCGGACACCGGCCAGCAATTTGTTCAGTTTTTCCAATGCAGAAAGTCTTAACTTAGCCTCATCGGTCATAAATTTTGATAACCAATTTGAGTTTTTATCTATTCCGGTGAAAGCAGGTTATGTTTTATTAGATAAAAAGGTAAGTGTAGTTTTGTCAGCAGGAGTAGGGACGGATTTTTTTCTTGAAAACAGTGTTTCCCCGGATGCCGACGGATTGGAAGAATTTAACGTAAAGCCCGGGGAAGAATCTCCCTACAGATCGGTTTATTTTAACGGATTAATGGGTACACAGCTTAGATACCGGTTTTCGAAGCACTACAGCTTCACCTTTGAACCTTCATATTCCATAGCAATCAATTCATTTTCCAAATCCGACAATGATCTGAATAGCTTCCCCAATGTTTTCAGGATAGGGGTGGGGTTGAAATATCATTTTAAATAAAGTCACAGACTGTCCACATCAATAACTATCCTTACTCCTTTGAATTGCCTGTCCGTTTCGATAGCTGTCGTGCAATCCTTTAAAGCTTTTTTGGCGGCTTTCAAATTCACCTTAGTCCGTTCGATTTTTACAAGTATTTCCATTAAATACAGGTTTCTTATCTTGCCGATCAGGGGTTCGCTAGGCCCAAGAACACGTTTTTTGCCCAGGTCGGTATTTAACAGGCTGTGTAAATGGCCGGTAGCTTTGTGGCAAACCGGTTTTTCGGCATGTTTTATAGTTAGTTTTATAAGACGGACAAATGGCGGGTAGTTGTATTTTCGCCTTTCCGCAAGCTCATCCAAATACATTTGCCGGTAGTCGTGATCCATAATTCTATGAAATAAGGGATGACCGGGTTGGGAAGTCTGAATATAGACCTTTCCTTTTTTGTTCCTTCTTCCTGCCCTGCCACTAACCTGGGTGATCAACTGAAAAGCCTTTTCTGTCGATCTGAAATCCGGAAAATTAAGCATCCTGTCAGCGTCTAAAATGCCCACGGTGTTTACCTTACCAAAATCCAGCCCTTTACTCAGCATTTGTGTGCCCACCAGAATGTCGGTTGCCCCTTTTTCAAAATCGTCAATGATGTTTTGATAACTATATTTGGAGCGCGTGGTATCGAGGTCCATGCGCCTTATTTTTGCTTCGGGGAAAAATGTTTTTAAATCTTCCTCCAGTTTTTCGGTTCCAAAACCAATGGTTTTCAACTTGGTGGAACCACAGGCCGGGCAGGCAGGGCCCGGCTTTTCCTGATAACCGCAATAATGGCAACGCAGTTGATGCACATACATATGATAGGTGAGACTCACCGCACAGCTTTCGCACTTTGGAATCCAGTTGCATATCTCGCAAGTGATATAAGGTGCATAACCCCGCCGGTTTTGAAAGATTATTGCCTGTTCCTCTTCCTCCAGGGCTTTTTGAATCGCCGAGATCAATTGCGGGGAAAAGTCCTCCTTCATGGTTTTTTTCCTGCGTTCTTTAAATATATCGATAAGCTGAAAATCAGGTAATGCCACATTGTTAAAGCGCTGACTCAACGCAACCAGCCCGTATTTGTTTTGGGAGGCAAGATAATAAGTTTCCATAGACGGGGTGGCTGAGCCCAACAATACTTTGGCATGGTGAAAGCCCGCTAGTACCATGGCTAAATCCCTGGCGTGATACCGCGGAGCCGGGTCAAATTGTTTGTAAGAACTGTCGTGCTCCTCATCGACGATGATTAATCCGAGGCTGTCAAAGGGAAGGAACACGGCCGACCGGACGCCGACCACCAGGGAGAATCTTCCGGACAATACCCCGTTCCACACTTCAACGCGTTCATTGTCGGAGTACCTGGAATGAAAAACCCCCATCTTTGATCCGAAAACTCTCATCAGTCTTTTCACAATCTGGGTGGTCAGCGCGATTTCTGGCAATAAATAGAGTACCTGGTTGCCGCTTTCCAGGTTTTTTTTGATCAAATCGATGTAGATTTCTGTTTTTCCACTACCGGTGACCCCATGCAGGAGGGCGATATCTTTCCGGGAAAATACCTCCAATAATTCTTCCAACGCCTGGCGTTGTTTTACGGAAAAATCTATTTGTGCCGTGGTGATGTTATCATTGTGATGATCGAATCTTGAAATGACCTCCTCAAAAGTGTCAAAAATCTTGTTTTTAATCATCGTATTCAATGAAGAAGGGGACAGGTTGGCCGATAATAATGTTTTTTTGTCCAGTCCGTAGGAATTTTTTTCGGGGTGGTGATATATGGGTACTTCCTGCAGGTATTTCAACAGAATTTCAATTTGCCTGGGCCTCTTTTCCAGCTTTTCGAATAAATCCTCCAGCGATGCAGGATCGTCGATGAACGATTGTGCCAACCTGATTTTGGTGATTTTTTTGGGTTTGAATTTTTCTTTTATCTCTTCGAAAATCAGAATGGACTCCTTGGATAACAATGACTTCAGGACAGGATAGATTGACTTTTGTTGTAAAATGTCCGTGACTTCATCGTAGGTAAGATGGGACCGGTGCTGAAGTGCGTGTAAGACCATTGCTTCTTTTTCTGAAAACTCATGGTTATCTGCTTCCTGGCTAAAATCAGGGTGCAGTTGTATGTTTGACTGGCTGCTTAGCTTAAGGCCGGAAGGCAGGGCTGCATTAAGTACTTCCCCTATCGTGCACATATAATATTCCGAAACCCAGTATAGCAGATGTATTTGCAATGAGGTCATTACCGGAAATTCATCCGGGACTTCTAAAATGTATTTCGCCTCATAGGCCAGGGGTGGGTCTTCATGACATTTTGCGACAATGCCAGTGAGTATTTTTTTCTTACCGAACTGAACTATCACCCTGGAACCTGTTTCGACCAATGATTCCATATCCCTGGGTATACGATAGGTAAAAGACCTGGGAATTGGAACAGGCAGCAAAACATCGGCGAAGAATGTTTTTCTTTCCGGCGTTATATCATTGTTTAGCGGGAGTCGTGTCAAATCAATGTCAATATTCTGTAGCGAATTTAGATGATTTGGCACTTTAATAGGGGAGATAGCCGGGAAAAGTTTATGGCAATGTCCCTACTCGATATCTAAAATAATGCTTCCATAGGAAGCATATAATTTTACAACAGATTCGGGATTGGCCACTTTGCCTATCTTACCCCGGTATTCACTAGCATTATTAGAGGTGTTGACATAATTGAAATCAAAATCCCCACTATCATATCTTACTTTGCCATAGCGGGTTTGGGCTTCTATCTTTGCCGAACTGCCTGATTCGAAGGCCAACTCTGAGGTGGCATATTCCGCATCGACCACGATTCTCTCAAAATTTTTGGAAATGTTTCTGACCCGCAGGCCACCGCCATATTTTATTTCAAGGTCGAGAACTTTGGTCAGGTTATCTATTTTTATTCTGCCGTACTTGCTGCCTCCTACGATGCTGCTCACCTTATCGATTTCCAGGTTTCCATATTTGTTGGAGATATCGAGCCTTCCGGCAGTGCCAAAATTGAGGTTGGAGTACTTACTGTTGAGCGCCATGTCGGCACAGTTTTCAATATTCAGGTTAGCATAGCTGATATCCAATTCACCTGAACCTATCTTTTCAATCTCGCCTCCACCATACGACAACTCCAGGTTAGCATCCCCATTAATTTTATCAATGCGTACCTTTCCATAAGCTACATCAATATCAGCCGTCGCATCGAGATCGGACAAGTAAAGGTTGCCATATTTATGGTTGATGTTAATAGGACTGATTTTAGGCATATGTATTTCGTAATCTATCGAAAACCTTTCATTTCTGCGGTTGTTGATATTTCCGCTGATCCTGGTGGTAAATTCGATCAAGCCCGAATTGCCGTCACCCCTGATGTCAATGTCTACATTGTCAATCAGTTCCTGGGCCCTCCTCTCACTGAATTTTTCGGCTGTAATGGTAATCTTTACATCCATCTGGTTTTTATCCCACGTATTGATATGAATATTGCCGTATTTGCTGGATACCGCCAGTTTGGTTTTCCTTGAAAGATTGTATGATTTTTTTATCTCTTTCGTCTTTTCACTATACCTCCCCTGAGCGGTGCCCTGAAAACGGACGAATACCAGGGTGATAATGATGAGTATCGTGAATTTATATATTGACTTTTTCATCGTTTTCCGATTTTTTCAAGCTTCTCAAAATGTCTAATTGTTGGTTGAGAATTTCAATTCTGATCTGAAGATTTTGTACTAATGCGTTGATTACCTGTTCGTTACTATCTCTGTCGAGTTCTTTTTTAAGTTCATTGTACATACTGTCCAACTTATGAATATCTTGCTGAAAACTCGTGGCGAGGTCTGGTTTGATGTGGTCGATGGCTTCAATACTTGCCCTTTTTTCCGATATCTGTGCTATGTAAAATGCCTCTGTTTCTTTAAATTCTTCTATGATATCTGTGGTTGATAGTTCAGGATAGAGATCGGCATTGTCGCGGGAGTTGTTTAGCTGGAACAGCAAGTAGGCACTTACACCGAAAAAGAATACGGCCGCAGCCTTCCAAACAAAAGTGAAATCAATGTGTTTTTTTTTATGATCCCCATCGATTTCCTTTTCGATTTTGCTCCATACACTTTTGTCAGGAGTCTTATCGTCGAATAGTTCCCGGTTATCCCTGATAAACTTTTCTAATTTGTCGTGCATAATTCTGCTAAAATAATTTTAAGTTTCTTTTTTGCCCGGTTATATTGAGATTTGGAAGTTGATTCGGAGATTTCCATTATCTGCGCTATTTCAGCATGGTCATACCCTTCCAGCAAATACAATGAAAGTACCATTCTGTAGCCATGAGGGAGCAAATTCACAGCCTTTTTAATCAATGCAATATTATATGTGAACTGCTCCGGGTCATCCGGCACCTCATCGCGATAAGTTATTTCCGCCTTATCCATGTTTTCTTCAAGAGTTGTCATTTCCAACCTCTTTTTTTTCATATGATTAATCGAGCGGTTAACAACAATCTTTTTCAACCATGCACCAAATGATGACTCCGCCCTAAAGGCACCAATATTCCTGAAAGCACTCACAAATGCCTCCTGCAAAATATCTTCAGCCTCATACCGGTCATTGGTAATGCGATAGCAAATATTGAACATGGCCTTTGAATAAAGGTCGTAAAACTCCTTATACGCCATCTTATCACCGGATTTACAGCGGTCGACAATCTTCTGGTGAATATTTGTGTATTCAACTTCCAATTTTACATCTTCTGCTATAAAGACAGGTAAGGGCAGTTAGGGTTGCATGAAAGGTTTGGGTAAATTATCACGCTTTTATGGAGAACAACCACCATTATAATTATATCAGCTAATGCACAAGCCACCAACAAAACGTTCGAAAATAAAAATCAATTATCGTCCAATGATGCCAGGTTTTGCCGGGCGAATGTGAATGGGTTGCCGGCGGCGATAGCTTCGTTAAAGAGCTTTCTGGCTTCTTCTTTATTCCCTTCTTCTTTGGCGATCAGGCCTTTTAGGTTTAGTACGGCGGCCTTCATGGTTACTTCCTCCGAAGTATTTCTGTCAGGGTTAAAGACGATTTTAAACTCATTGGCTTTCTCATCCTTTAAAAGGATATCGGCACTGGTTTTTGATTCGCTGAACCTTTTCAGGTTAAACTGTAGAAATGCGATTTTGTACAGTGTGTAGAGGTTATTGTTTCTGAGATAAAGCGCCTCATAAGAGTTCAGGGCCTTATCGTAAAGCTGCAAATTCTCATAACTGACGGCGTTGATTTCCAATGCCACCAGATTATTGGGATTCTTTTTAAGAATATCAAGGGACACCAGTAGACTGGGAGCATGCTGGTTATAATCGAAGTATAGTAAAACCAGGGAGTCCAGCAGGGAAACATCGTTAGGGTCCAGGGCAATTAGTTTATACAGGGCATTTTTTGCGACCCCGACATCACTGTATTTTTTGGCTTGGAGATATACGGCTTTATTCAATTTATATTCCGCTGATTCCTTGGGATTAGATTGAGCAAATGCACCCATCGATATAAATGTGATGATTATTAATAGTAAATTAAATTTCATTAGCTTAAACACGGTTAAAGGGTTACAGACCAAATATTTTTAAAAAAACCTTTAAATATAACCAAAATTACCATGAATTTTCAAAAGGCTGATGAATGTACCGGCAATAATTTCGCTTTAACTGAAAGTTTAACGTTTTTTAACCGAGGTTCCGGGCCACAGGCTTCAGGCCTTTTTCATTTCCAACCTCCAACAGGTAAGGAAATGCCTCCTCATAGGTATTCCTGATTTTTCCATCGAGTATGGCTTCTTTAATGGCCTCTTTGATTTCCCCGATGAGTTTAGACGGTTTTAAGTTAAAAGTTTCCATAATGATTTTGCCGGTAATAATGGGTTGAAAATTCTTGATTTTGTCTTTGGACTCCACGATTTCCATTTTCTTTTCAACCTTATCGAAATTATCGAGAAACTTTTTTGCCTTTTCGAGGTTTTTGGAAGTAACATCTGCACGGCAAAGTATCATCAGGGCTTCCAGGTCATCACCGGCCTCAAAAATCAACCTTCTTATGGCCGAGTCAGTCACATGATCTTTCACAAGGGCAATAGGCCGCAGGTGCAGTAACACCAGATTTTGTACAAATCTCATATGTTCATTCAGGGGAAGCCGCATTTTTTTGAATATGCCCGGCACCATCCGGGCGCCCAAGTCTTCATGCCCGTGAAATGTCCAGCCTACCTTTTTATTAAACCGCTTGGTTTTGGGTTTGGCTATATCATGTAAAATGGCTGCCCATCTCAGCCATAAATCATCAGATACCTTGGCTACATTGTCGAGCACCTGCAGGGTATGGTAGAAGTTGTCTTTGTGGCTCTGGTTATTGATGGTTTCCACACCTTTCAGCGCTACCAGTTCCGGAAATATCTGCTGAAGAATTCCGGCATGGTAAAGTAACTTAAATCCATAGGAGGGGGTACGGGAAAGGATAATTTTGTTGAGTTCATCGGTAATTCTTTCCTGTGAAATGATCGATAGCCGTTCCGTAGTATTAGTTATTGCCTCAAAGGTATGTGCCTCGATATCAAAGCCCAGTTGGGAGGCAAACCGCACCGCCCTCATGATACGCAAAGGATCATCAGAAAATGTAATCACAGGGTCCAATGGCGTTTTTATGGACTTTCGTCTTAAATCTTCGGTTCCTTCAAAAGGGTCAACCAGGGTACCGAAACCGGATTTGTTCAGGGCTATTGCCATGGTGTTGATGGTAAAATCCCTCCTGCTTTGATCATCCTGCAGGGTTCCGTTTTCCACAATAGGTTTTCGGGATTCCCGCCTGTACGATTCCTTCCTGGCACCGACAAACTCCAGTTCCCAGCCATCAGCCTTAATCATGGCGGTACCGAAATTTTTAAAATAAGATACCTTTAGCCCACCCAGTTTGCTGCTGACCATCCCTGCCAGTTTCATGCCGTTTCCAACACAAACAAAGTCAATATCTTTGGAAAGTTTATGCAGCATCAGGTCCCTGACATATCCGCCGACCACATAGGTTTCCAAATCGAGTTCATCAGCGCAACGGCCAACTATTTCAAATATTTTGTTTTGTTTGAGCAGCTTGGAAAGATTCATAACACAGAAAACCTTCTACAAAAATTTAATTTCCCCATTCAACGCCAATTGAATGGTTTTTGGAGTAAACAGATTAAACTGACTATTGTCCAAATTTAGCACATAATCGAAATGGGTCAAATTCTGTTCCGCAATTTCAGAGGAGAGGTTATAGGTAAAGAACACCCCTTTTCCATAGTTATACAGGGGCTTTTCAAGGGGATGGTTTTTTAGTAGCATGACCTTCACGCCCTGACCGTCGGCAAGCAACGATGGCGGCAGGTTTTTTCCTTTTGGGTACTTGATGATCAACGCTTTTTCTTCAAAATCCACAATGTCCCATGCAATTTCAGGAATCCGGACAACATAATTGTATAATTGGCTAATATCTGCAATCAAAATACAAAAATCCTGCAGAGAAGGGGGAGGGGTGAGCTTGTTGAACCTGGCTAACGCCGCAGGATCCAGGGATGATAAGAGGCCGTATTTGTCCTCATGTTTGACCAGAACCAGATGATGGTCTTTTAAATTTTGTCTGAATACTTTTAAATCCTCATGCGTCATGGGGCAAAGGTAACAAATACTGGCGGGTTAATTCAAGGAAACAGGGGCCTACTTTCTAGCAGGCGTTTAGTGGCAGTGATCTTATTGAATTGGGAAGTGTTTAGGGAACTCTTGGTGTCTTGGCGCTTTCGTGGTTAGCCATTTTTCACCACGAAGGCGCCAAGATACCAAGAATTTTGTCGAAAATATTGTGCCACAGCCACTTGCACCAGGGTTGCCTTGGCGAGTTGGGTGTTAATAAGCCGGGCAGGGCACAAATTTCATGGGTTTTTTCTTTCTCTTTTTAAAATTATGGAATTGATAAGTCATGGATATTTCATGGGCACCACCGGTATTGGGTCCAAGGCCGGAGATGGTGATGTCATAACTGTAGCCAACATCAAATTTATCGAACCGGAGGCCGAATAAAACCGTAATGGCGTCCTGGTTTATATTATCCTCCACATTTTGTTGAATAGGAATGCCACGGTACCAGACTCCGGCCATAATCGGATTATAGTGGAAGTGCAAACCGAGGTCCAACTGATCAAACTCCCCTTGTCTTTTATAGATAAAAGAAGGTGCAATGCTGGATAACCTTTCGCCTTTCAGCGGACTGGGAAATAAAGTAATCCGGAATCCGGAGTGAATAGAGAACTTCATGGGTAATTCACTTACCTCTCCAATCAGTGAATGGTTGGGCTCATTCATATGATGCGCTGAGACACCGAACCAAAAGTCCTTGTTATACACGACCACACCTGAGCTGAAATCAAAGTATTTATTATTTTCAAGATTATTAAACGTCGGATCCAGGGTTGGGGCATCGGGATTACCGAAGTCCAGTTGGTCACCGAACAATAACTTACTGAAGTTGAGCGATCTGATTCCGTAGCCAAATTGGATTCCGGGTGATATGATCCAGCCATTTTCCATCCGGATTTTGTAGGTATAGCTAAGACCTATATTGGTGGATCTCAGATCTGCGGATCCGGCCCGGTCTGTCGTGGCCAAAATACCGATACCACTATTCAGTTTTCTCATATTGTAATCATATGAAAAGGCGTATGTGGCAAAAGCCTGAGGCAAAGCCGGCCATTGTAACCGGTGATTTATGATAAATCGGTGCTCCAACGTTGTACCTGTGAATCCCGGATTAAGGTACAGTGGCGCCGCATAGAATTGCGAAAACTGTGGATCCTGACCGTACGATTTAAGTGCGGTAGCAAGAATTAGCAGGGATAATATCAATAACTTTTTAAACATAAATGCTCATTTTAATCTTAAATCGATCTAATCATTTTTGCTTTCCGGGATTTATCTTAATAAGGTGACGTCACCAACCCGGGTGATTCTCTCACCGTCCCGGAATGTGGCTGTCAATTTGTACAGGTAAACCCCCTGTTTGGCCATTTTGCCCTTGTAATAGCCATCCCATCCGACAGTTTGGCTATTAGTGGCAAACATCAACTCACCCCATCGACTGTAGACTTCCATCCTGAATTCCACTGCCCCCTCAATCAATGGTATAAAAACGTTATTTTCCACGGTCCCTAATGATACATTTCCACCGTTTGGCCCTCCCGGGTCTGGTGTAAATACTGTCGGTACTTTGATATCGCCACCATTTAAGACAATTACCGCTTCTTCAATGGTATGTATATCCGGGCATTGATCCCCATTGAATACGGTAAGGCTTACATCATAAATACCGGGATTTTCATATATGTGTATTGGTTCAAACTCTGTTGAAGTGTTCCCGTCGCCAAAATCCCACAAATAAGAATCGCCGCCAAATGAAAGGTTGGTAAAGAAAACCGGTTTGTCGGGTAAATAAATGGTAGTGGGCCTGACAGAAAATCTTGCCTGTGGCTGCTCGAAAACTTCGACGGCCATTTCCCTGGTTGCTGTTACCGCAATGCCGAGTTCGTTAAAGGCGGTAAGTGTGACTGTATAGACGCCGGGGTTATTGTATATATAGGTCGGATTTTGTGCATTGCTGAATCCTTCCCCTTCCCCAAACTGCCATAGATAGGCATCTTCATCGGCAAACTCCGTTAAATTGGTAAAAGTTACGGTTACCGGAGCGCAGCCCGAAGCCACGTCAATATCAAAATCTACCACAGGAGGTAATGGTTCAATGGTCACAATATTCGTAGCTTCACCTACACAATTACCGTCTGTGACAGTAAGCTCCAGCAGATAATTACCATAGGTGGCATAGGTGTGCACCGGATTTTCAATGGTTCCCGTAGTGAGGGCGCCATTGGAATGTGTGATGTTAACCGGCCCTGATGAACCGCTGAGTGTATTGCCATCGCCGAATTGCCAGGTATAGGTCCAGTTTCCGGGGTTGGTATTGTTGGTAATTGTCACTGTTTTACCAGGTAAAATTTGCAGTGGCGGATCCACATCAAAACTGGCCACCGGCGTAATTGTAATAGTGGCCGCAGCAGGCGGCAAACTGGTTTGGGTACACCCGTACCGGTCGGTGACAGAAACCAGCGTATAGGTTGTGTTTTCAGTGGGGTCGACGTTTTGCACATAGATATTGCCCACATTCACTACATTAAAGCTATTTACTTTATCGTCCTCATACACCAGATCAAAAGGGGCAACACCCGTAAGTTCAAATTGCAAGGGGCCACCATTACAGAATGTTCCTGTTGCGGTAAGTGTACCTGAGGGCAGATCAGTTACTATGATGGTTTGTTGCTCTGTGGTGCTGCACCCAAAACCATCGCTGACTTCGTAATCCAGAATATGTGTGCCGACACCTGCGGCATTCGGATCGAACTCATATACACCTGAACCGGCAAAGGTTTCAGAAACCCCGGAACCGCTGTAAACACCTCCGCCGGGTTGTCCGGTGGTTAGCTCAATCGGTGCAGCATCCACACAGATGTTTTCAATGGGTGTAAATAATGCAAAAGGCAATGGTTTAACAGTAATGGTTTTGCCCACACCAACAAGCGTAGTACAGCCATATTGATCGACGTAGGTATATTGAATAAGATGTAAGCCGACTCCTGCACTGGCCGGGTTAAATTCATAGATTCCAGAACCCGGGGCTGTTTCCGACACACCGGGCCCGCTGTATACCCCACTTTCCAGGCGCGTTCTGTTTTGATCAATGGGCAGTCCGCCTGAAAGTATAAAAGGAGCGGTACATAAGCCTACGTCGGGAAATGGTGCGAGTGAAATAACCGGATAATCCTCCACCACGATCTGTCCGGTAACTGAATTGATACATCCCGTGGACGGGTCCTCGTATTCAAAAATAATATCGTGTGTACCTACACCTGCCGCACCCGGATCGAAGACAAAGGTGCCGGGAGAAGGCTCCGTTACATAAAGGCCATTCATCTCGTAATACCTGCCACCGGCTACCGGGGCACCACCGACTCTTCCCTCGGTAAGCGTGTAAGGTAATTCACAAATACCCTGATTCGGTAGCGGATCCATAGTCACCACTGGTAACGGGTTAACAGTAATGGTGGCAGTGGCATTGGTTAAAGCATGACAACGATTGGCATCCGAGAAACTTAAACTAATGGTATGCGATCCGCTGCCTGCCGCTGCCGGATCAAATTCGAAGACACCCGATCCCGGCGGCGTTTCGGATACACCCGGACCGGTGTAGGCATAGGTGACTCCCGTCAATGTTGAAATATCTATACCATTGGCATACCCTCCTCCGATTATAAAGGCCGGATCATCAATACAAACATCCGCAAAAGGATCCAGCGTAATTATCGGTTGATCATATACTTCGATGGTTGCGGTATTAAAGTTGCTACATCCGTTTCCGTCTGTATAGTCGTATCTGATGGTATACGAATTATTACTTGCCACCGCCGAGGGGTCGAAATGGTAAATACCCGATCCGGGAAAGGTTTCAGATACACCTGCCCCCGAATATTCTCCGCCTGCCGGAGAAGCCTCGGTTAAAACGTAAGGGGACGGTGCGGCGGAACAAATACCTGGTATGGGGTTAAAGGTTATGTCCGGCAGCGGATTAACATTAACCCGTACGGTACTGGTAGATACCGTACAGCCTGACCGATTATCTCTTACGGTAACTGTATAGTCGGTGGTGGTGCCGGGGCTGACTGTTGGGTTGGCATCCTTTACATCGCTGATACTTAAGTTGGGTGACCAGGTAATATCGAGGTTGGGTGGTCCCGATCCCCCACTGGCAGTGGGCGTCCCACCGATAACTGCAGATTTGCCTACACAGATGGTTTGATCATTCCCCGCATCAGCCACTGCCGGCTCAAATACGTTTATGGCGATTGTTGAGGCAGGGCCGGGGCATAGATTTTTAAATTCTGATACCCTCAACTCCCCAAGTATCTGCGTGCTTCCAAAATTTAGTTCAATAAAACTATCCGAAAATCCTCCACCCGCCGCAATCGTGATCCCGGAGGAGGTCAGGTCACTAGCATCCCACAAATACTGCGCCCCTGCACTGGGAGTTACCTGATATCGTACATTTGTCTCGTTCACACATAGATTTTGCCTGCCGGTAATAGCCGAGGCAATGGGCAATGGTCGCACTTCTAATTGAAATGGCGTTCCAAGATTGGGAGGAGAGCAACCGTTGTAATCTATTACCGAGGTTAACGTGTAAGTTCTAATCTGCGGAAAGGCGCCGCCGGTGTGTTCAGGAATAATCGATAGGTTATCTCCATTACGGACATCCGAAAAGACAAAGTTATTATTTTGATCATCCGTGAATTCTATATCATAAGGCTCCGTTCCTGTTGTAAAGTTGACCTGCAAATTTACCGGATCCCCGTCACAGGCATGTGAAGGACCTGACCACACAGGCACATCCGGGCCCTGATAAATTTCTATTGTCTCGGGGTCTGAGTCCGGGCCGGCACAGAAACTATTGCCCACACCGATAGCCCTTACCTTGTAAGTACCGCTTTGCGTGTAGGAGCTCACTAAAAGCTGATTTGTAGTTTGTCCGGCAATAAGCGTAAAACCACTGCCATCGTCGAAATACCATTCATAGCTGTCGGCCGCAGGGTCAGGAGGCGAGGTACCTGCCTGTAACACCGTTACGTTTGTTCCGTTGTCGCAAAATTGCGGTGCACCCATAATGGTGATGGTAGGTTCAAGGGGCACGGGATTAACCTCTACCGCCTGTACCAGAGATAGGGGGCTTTCACATGGTGAACCGACAGGATTTGTGCCTATTGTCAGCACCTGGTAGTTGCCAGCATCGCCGGCACCAACATTGTTAAGTACTAAAGTTTGGTTGGTTTCGCCACCCAATAGTGCACCGTCTTTGTACCACTGATAACTATTTGCTCCGATATTGCTGGATTGTAGTGTTATATTGTCTCCTACACACACAAACGGACTTCCCGAAGGTACCGAAATAAAAGGCTGGGTGGGCGGTAACACAATATCCACCCTGACCTGATCCGTAGCAGTACAACCGGTGGCCACATCAGTCACCTCCACTGTATAAATAATGGTGGAAGTTGGTGTCGCATTGGGATTGTCGTCGATTGGGTTATCAAGACCAGCGGGCGGAGTCCATCGATAATCATAGTTATTGGAACCACCCGTAGCCGTAGGCGCTCCACCCAATTCCACTGTGGCTCCCAGGCAAATTTCCTGATCTGCACCTGCATCTACCGAAGGTGTAGGAAAAGATTGAACCGCCAGGTCGACCTGTGGACCGTCACATCCGTTGGTGGTTTCTACTACCGACAAAGTTCCTGACCAGGCAGTAGCGCCAAAATCAAGAATAGCATTGTTGTTAAAAGAAGTAAGCGTAGGTTGATTGGGACCCAGTGGCGAAATAGACCAGCTATACGAGGAGCCGGGCGTGCCTGCCGCACCATCGACGCGGTAAACATTGGCGCTATTGATGCAGCCATCGACAGCGCCGGAAAGTGATACAATGGGATCTGTTACCGGTGTTGGGTGAACCGTTACAGTAATATCAAGCGGGTTGCCGTCGCAGCCATTGGCCGTGGGTGTGATGCGATAGTCGACTGTTTGAGTGGCAGCCCCGGCATTGGTTAGTGTTTGATCGATTAAATCTCCTGAACCTCCTGCAGCGCCACCAATATCGGGTCCGGCGTTCTCAATCGTCCAGCTGAAAGTTGTTCCGGTCACATTCAGCCCCAAAGCTATATTAGTAGTCTCTCCATGGCATATTTCCTGTGAAAATACAGAAGGAATCACCGAAGGCCTGGGATTAACAGTGATGACAATCGTTTCCACAGGACCGTCACAATTATCAGCGGAAGGAGTTATTCGGTAAGTAATAGTTGCTGGTTCAGTGCCGTTGTTAATGAGGACATCGTTTATCTGTCCGTTGCCTGACGAGGTGTTGCCCACCAGGTTTGGTGATGAACTGGAAGATCTCCAGCCAAACGTGGTGTTGCCTACTTCACCCTGAGGGTCGTAAGTGAAATTATCCGTTGAACAAATAGTCTGATCACCAGGGCTATTATTAATATTGGGTGTCGGTTTAACCGTTACGGTGTAAGTTACCCTAGCGCCGGTGCAGCTCGTGGTACTGGGAGTATATTCATAAACAACCGTTTCTACGTTGAATCCGGAATTGATCAGGTCATGACTTATCGCGCCGGCGCCGGAGCCGGTTGTAAAATCGGCATTTCCACTGCTAATAGTAATTGGAGCGGTTACTGTCCAGTTAAAATCTGTTGAGGTTACATCCCCGGCGGGGCTGAATGAGGTTGTCGACCCGGAACAGATCTCGTCTGTAAGATCAGAAACCGGATTGGTTATGTTAGGTATGGGATGAACTGTAACTGTATAATTTACCGGATCCCCGTCGCAGCCGTTGGCCCTGGGTGTTATCTCGTAAACGACCGTTTCCGGACCTGGACCATCATTTGTCAGCATGTCAGTAATGTCACCTGAACCGCTGGCGTTGTTGAGGTTTATATTAGGTCCTGCAGTTGAGGTCCAGGTAAACGTAGTACCGGTGCCAAAGAGAACACTCCCACCCAAATTCACACTCAAGGCATCTCCGGAACAAATTTCTTCTGTGAGTGGTGAATTTGTAACACGGGGTCTTGGGTTTACATTAACAGTATATGTTCCCGGCGTACCAGGGCAACCATCGACCATTGGGGTTACCGCATAGGTGACGGTTTGTTGTGCATCAGAGTTGTTAGTAAGATTATCGGTGATAGCCCCTGCGCCCGAAGCTGACTCTCCAGACACATTCGGATTATCTGCAGAACTCCATGAAAATATGTTGGTTAT
The DNA here is from genome assembly GCF_056858335.1 of Agaribacillus sp. DX54. NCBI lineage: Bacteria > Pseudomonadati > Bacteroidota > Cytophagia > Cytophagales > Splendidivirgaceae > Agaribacillus > Agaribacillus sp. DX54. Next base: position 251,640 of record NZ_JBXEQE010000006.1, on the reverse strand, counting down.
AGGACTTGTGGGCGTAAAGTTTAAAGATTCACCTGAACAAATGACATCGGTTGCCGGTAAATTGTCAACAACTGCTACCGGTTTTACTGTGGCTACATAGAAAAATGTTGGTCCGACACAAGTGGTGCCAGTAGAGGTATAAGGTGTAAATTCGTAAGTTACAACCGCATCAACAGTACCCGTATTAGTGATAACATCATTAATTGGGCCTGTTCCATTAACTGCTGTAATATCGGCGCTGGTGGCTGTACCGCTTGTCACAGATACCTGCCAGGCAAATGTAGTTCCGGATACCGTTTCATTTGGTGTGAAGGTGGCGGCGTCTCCCGAGCAAAGCACCTGCGATAAATCAGTTCCGGGATTGGAAATGCCCGGCTCCGGATTTACGATGATAACAAAGTCAACCGCCGTGCCTGAGCAGCCGTCGTGATGGGCGGTTACCGTGTAGGTCACGGTTTCGGGAGTAGTTCCGGTATTTTTAACCCGCTCCCTAATTTCACTTGCTCCTGTTTCCACCGGAGTAAACCCGTTTATGAAAGGTGAACTTGCTACCGCTGTCCATGAAAATGTGGCCGCACCGCCACCGACATCAGATGTAGGGATTATGTGGATCTCATCGTTAGAGCATATTTCATCAGTCATGGGATTTGTCACCTCCGGGGATGGCTTTACGGTTACCAAGTAATCTTCAGGGGTGCCATCACATCCGTTGATACGGGGGGTGATCTCATAAGTCACTTCTCCAATAGCATCTGTAGCATTAAATAGTTGATCGGTGATAGTGCCGCTACCGTTGGGGGTAAGACCAGTGACTGTACCCGCTGTAACCGAGGCTGTCCAGTGAAATGTGGCGCTAAAGACGTTACTTTCCGGTGAGAAGTTTAAGGCCTCACCATCACAAATAGCATCGGTCAATGAACTGTTAGATACATCGGCAACCGGTGATACAACCACCGAAACCAGAGATGGATCACTGTCACAGTCATTGGCCCTCGCAGTAATAGAATATGTGACAGTCTCTACGCCGTTTCCTGGATTTGTTAAGGTATGAGAAATGGGGCCTGTATGGATACCAGGTCCTGGTAAGCCGGTAATATTTCCGCTACTTGATACGGTCCAACTGTAGGTTGTAGTACCTACTGTAATATTAGAAGTCGGGTTAAAAGTAAAAGTACCTCCTGAGCAAAGCGCCTGCGCGCCGGCGGGTAAATTTGTGATCTCGGGTTTCGGATTGACAGTAACTATATAAGTTCCCATAGTACCAGTGCATCCGTTGGCTTCCGGCGTAATGTTATAGGTGATAGTTTGAGGAGCAGTACTAGTGTTTGTCAAAATATCTGTGATGCGCCCCGAACCGGATGCACTGTGACCGTTAATATCAGGGCCTACCGCTGTGGTAGTCCAATTGAAATTAGTGCTGCCTACGTCTCCGGAAGGCTCAAAATTAAGTTGATCGCCCGAACAAATGGCTTCTGTCCCCGCGTTGGTAAAGGTCGGTTCCGGGCGGACGGTAACTACCACGTCGGTGGTTGGCCCTGGACATAAATTGGCAGTTGGCGTCACGGTATAAGTGACGGTTTGGGTAGTGTTGGTTGTATTGTCAAGCGTTTGATTAATTACTGTCGACGTACCCGATGCATCACCGGATTCATCGTCAACAAGGGGATTGTTGGTCACTGTCCATGTGTAGGAAGTTCCGGTTCCGGCGGTTACCGCTACCCCCCCGGCAGTAAGATCAATACTTGTTGTTCCATTGTCACAGATGGTCTCGGCGGTTTTGTCGGGCTGCGTTGTTGGTGTGGGGTTTACGGTGACCACAAAATTTACAGACGGGCCGGTGCAACCATTCAGGGAAGGCGTAATAACATAGGTGACTTCTTCAATATCGTTGCCGCTGTTCAGTAGTATTTCTGAAATATCTCCGCTATTGGATGCGGAAAATCCGGTAACATTTGCACTCGAGCCCGAGGCAGTCCAGTCATATTGCACCGTCATCGTCCCCGGGGCATCTGAGTTTAGCGCCAGCGCAGCTGTTCCACCTGAGCAGATGACCTGCTCTATATTACCGGAAGGGGCTGTAGCATTCGTAATATTAGGTTCCTGTTTTATTGTTACCGTAAATTGGCCGGTTACCACGGTACAACTGGTTAACGGGTCGGCAGAGGCCAGCTGAAAAACCAAAGTTTCATTTAAATCCCCCGCAACCGGCTCATACACAAGCTCCATGACGCCTCCTGTCAGGTCGTTGGTAGTAATAGCTCCTGTTCCGGCTCCGGACCCACCGACTACCGACCAGGTACCTGTGCTTACACTTCCGCTGACGGTGCCGGTTGCAGTTATATTGGTAGTAGCTAAATCAGTAAGATTAATACATTGGTCAAAATCTGCCGGCATGGTAACCACTGCTGATTCATAAAAAGTGATATCCACATCGCTTATTTCGGCCGGACATGCCCCACTGGTTACCGTCCATCTATAGGTATAGGTACCATAGGTATCCACGGTCACGTTGGTAGTGGGATCAGTATCATCGTCGAAAACAGAAATCCCAGGGCCTGCCTGTTGTGTCCATTGCCCATTCGCCGGACCAGCCAGGGCAGTAAGTGGCGTACTGCCATTTAACCCAATAGTTAATCCACATGTGGCATCCTCGTTTGGGTCACTGGGTGTGTAGGCATCCGGTACTGCCGCTGCCGTACCAAAATCCACTGTTACGTCGGCGGTGCTTGGAGGACAGGTGCCACTGGTAATTGACCAACGGAATACATATACACCGGCATTAGCTGCACTTGCTATACTTACGGTAGTGTTGGGATCAGCCGGATTAGTAATATTAGCTGTCGAAGGTCCGCTTACCTGGCTCCATGCACCGGTTCCTACCGAGGGTGTATTTCCACCTAAGCCGGCTAATGACACCAGGGTAGCGGTAGTACAATAAAACAGATCAGGCCCGACAGTAGCCACGGTAGGTCCCGGATCTACAGTTACACTGGTACTTTGCGTATTGGAAGTACAGTTAGGTGAACCCGGATATTGCCAGACGACACTGACAATCCTGCCTGGTCCGGTCGAAGATCCGATGTCTACGGTAATCGACTCGGTTCCCTGGCCTCCGGTTATGGTCCAGCCTGCGGGTACTGTCCATTGGTATTCCGTGGCGCCTCCTGCCGGTTGCACAGGCGGGGCGCCGGGTAAAGTGAAATTGACGCCGATTTCGTTAGCACACACATTAGAGGGGCCGGTGACCGGATCGGTCAGATTGAGCGTCTCCCTGACCGTGACATTGGCGCTCCCGCTAATATTGGCGCTTGGGGCTGTGGTAACACAACCATTTGCGTTTAAGTCTCTTATCTCCCGAATAGTATAGGTGTAGTTCCCTGCCGCTGCAGGTGCGGGCGCATTTACCATACCTCCGCCAATCGGAACATTGGTAGCGGTATGAATGGTAGTTCCGCCATCAGGCGTATAATCAATATCAAACGGCCCTGTGCCACCTACTCCTACCAGGTTGCTGAAAGTTAAAACAGGATTGTCTCCCAGACAAATAGACTGATCCCCGCTGATTTCGGCCTCAGGCTGTATATTCACATTAACAAAAAGCTGTACCCATGGAGAGGAACATCTGGGTTGGTTGGCATATCGCCACCTTACCCTTACCCTTTTGGTGCCGGTGTTGTTTCCTACGGTGACATTAATTGATTCAGTGTTGTTTCCGGAGGTAATTGTTCCCAGATCCGAGCCGGCGGTGTTAGGTAGTTGCCATTGATATATCGTCGTCAGCCCGTCAACCAGGGGAGGAGGGTTCGGCAGCGAAAAGATAACCATATCTCCCGGACATACTTCTGTTGGCCCGGAAATGGGATCGGTGATTACCAAATCTGATCTCACGAACACAGAGGCAGTTCCGTTGATGTTGCCTGAATGGTTAGGGTTGGAGGCATTGACGGTACAGCCATTGGGAGCAAGGTCACGGATTTCAGTGATGGTATAATTTGTTGTAACCCCGGGTGGTGGATCAATACCGGGCGTCACGGTGTTTGACCCAAAAGCCAGGGTTTCGGTAAATGTATTGGTACCATCTGTATAATCAACTTCAAATGGCCCTGTGTTTCCAACGCCCTGGGTAAGCTCGATGGTAAATTCCGCGGCATCACCCTCGCAAATGGTTTCAGTACCAGTAATATTCCCCGCCGGCAATACGTTTACGGTAACAGGCAGGGTTTCCGCACCTGAAGTACAATGCGGTGCGCTGGTAAACTGCCATACCACACTGATGTTACCACTTACGGCTGAGGTAGAACTCTCTACAGTGATTGATTCGGTGCCTTGTCCTCCGGTAATGTGCCAATTTAACGGTACGCTCCATACATATTCCGTGTTTCCGCCTACAGGCATTGCAGTGGGAGGGTTAGGCAATGAGTAGGTAAGGCCGGTTTCACCCGGACATACGTTGTCGTCTCCTGTAATCGCATTCGTAATCTCTAAACCTTCTCTTATATTCAGGGTCACTTCCGTTGCAGGGCCTTCACAGTTAGTGCCGGGCAGCGTTTCAGTTACCCAGTAGGTATAAGTTCCCGCGGCGGTTTGTCCATGGGCAAATGTTCCTCCGTTCGAGACGTGTGTACCCGAAGTGACAATTCCTTCAGGACTCAAAGTAGCATTTTCATACCATCGTAAAACTCCGCCGAATCCGGCTGAGGCGGTCAATGGTCCTACTGCTCCGAAGCAATAGTCACGATCCGGAGCGGCAGGTGCGGGCGGCGAGGCTACTACGGTAATTCTGGCTGTAATACTAACAGGCGGGTTATCGCCATTAATGGGGTCTGCCGGGCCCCCGGGTATACCCGGGTTGTTGTCATAGCGGTTACAGGAGTTCCAATTATACATGGTAACCTCAAAATATTCGCCGTCGCGACCCACTGTGGAGGCGGCCGGCACCACGACTGTCAAACTATTTGATCCGGCTCCGGCAACGGTGTAAGCAGTACCCTGGTGAACCGCACTACTGGCGTCAAAGCCGCCGGCAGTGACTGCGGGTAGGGTGCTTCCACCGGTACCATAGTCCCAGCGGATAGTCCTGTTTTCATCATTAGCATCTCCGTAAGGCGGAGCCAGGCAGTTCATGGCGGAGGCGTCAGTAAAGGTAAAAGTACCGCCATATCCTTCGCAGACAGTATAATCCTGGGTTATAGCCAACCCGACTTCATCCGTATCATGTACATTTACCCTACCGGCTATAACATCCTCGCCGCATGTATTGGATACTTCGAAACGTAGCGTATAGTCACAATCAGTATCAGCATCGTCATAAATATGTTCTTCCATAAATGATGGAATGGGTTCATTGTCAACTATGGTAGTATATGTTTGTATGGTACCATTGCCCCAGTCCATTGTATAGGTTGTACCCGCCGGAATGTTATTAGGCCCGCCAAGGACATGTGATGCACTCTGGAGCTCTACTCGTACCGGTTGACAGGTTTGGTAAGGTACAAACCCCGCAATAGCATTTGGTGAACGCGTACACTGCGCCCTGGCATCGATGGCAGACAACCCCATAAGCAGAAAAAGCAACAGTACCCCGTAAATCCTTTTTAATCCCATAATTTTGTTTTCTCCTGTAAAGGAACCCTTACATTACCCAACGGCCCCAAAATCATCGACAATTCCTGAATTTTGGCTTTCAAAGTGCTTAATACCCATTCCTGAATGCATTTTTTTCCTTTTGACATATTTTATCAATACTTTAAAGGTTTGATATTCAGACCATTTGAATCGAAAATCTTCCGTTTAACTTTAGTAAGGGGACTCCACATTTTCCCAATCGATCAAAAATAGTGGAATGGAAAGGCACAAAATCGGCAATATAAATGGGAAGTTGACTTGTGTATTATTTCGGGATATTAAGCAAGAAGCAGCGGAAGTTACTGTAGATTGTATTTATTTTTTTTATATAAAAAATAAAAATAGTTCAAATATTATCAAAATCTAACGATGGATTTGATGCATTATAAAAGTAACCACTTGTGTAATTTTAATGATTAAAGTGTTGTGAATGTTTTCAGCGCCTTTAGTCATACTATGGCTCAAAGCCATAGTATGACTTCTGACAAAACGGTATTTAACTTTTGTCCGGAGCGTCGAAATACTATATCGAAAACCTTGGTTTATGCTGGTATTGTACCTCTTTTTCCTTGCGGCTGAACCGGTAGGTAAACGAGATTTCATAAGCCCCTGATCCAATATCGGGATGCCTTAAAGAAGAAATCCGCATGTCATAACTAAACCCAACCGCAAATTGATTTTTATCAATACCTGTAGCTACGATAAATGAATCATTGTAACGGTACCAGGCCCCTAACACCAGCCTGGTTAAGTTGGTCCGCCCGTCACCACCGGAACCTGTGAGATCATAATACAAATAAGTACCGGCGTTAAACTGAAAGATTCCGTTTTGATATTTCAGCAGTACATTGGGGGAAATTGTAAATTTTTCACTTACCCCCAGGTCCACGCCGGCATTGAGTTTAAAAAGTTTAGGAAGACGGATGGTCTCACCCTCAATCAGGGACTCATCGGGCTCGTTGAGGTTTCCTACCGCCAGACCGAAGTAGGCCCCCGAACCGTAGCTGTCCCCTTCACCCCCCAGCGCTGTGTACCACATGAGACCGGCGTTGAATACCGGGTACAGGGCACGCTCATTCAAAAAATTAATGCCGGGGTTAACGCTTGTATCAAAACCGACAAACGGATCGAATTGTGACCCCCAGGTCAGGTTGGTGAAATCGATTTGTTTGTTGATAAAACCTCCCTGGATGGCAAAAGTGACTTTTTGGCTGCCATCTTGTTTTAAATAGAGATTGTAGGCACCTGTCAGGTTTATTCCCACTACTTTGAAGTTGGCTTGCTGACCGGCAATTTCATTATAAGCAGACAGGCCAAGACCTCCTTTATGGCTTAAAGCATCTCCCTTACCCATGATGGGTAAAATGAATGAAAACTGGCTGGATTGATTGGGAAACAGGTCATTTTCTAACTGGGAACGATAATTTAAACCCACTGTAATGCTTGGATCCACGCCCGCCAAAGCAGGGTTTAAATACAGTGGGGCGGCATAATACTGTGAGAAATTGGCATCCTGCGCATGAACGGTGACAGTAGAAGTGAGCGCTGCGAAGAAAAAACAAGTCAATGTAAACACATACCTGCAGAAGGTGGTAACAGAGCATTCATCACCCATTTTTTCTTTCTTATCAGTATACCACATCCTGTCTTTCATTAACCGTCAATTGATTTTGGTGATGGTTCCTACCCTGCTTAACTCATTGCCATTCAAAAATTTTCCGGATAAAACATATCTGTATACATCGTTCTTTTCAGGGTTGCCGGTATTGCTGTTAATACCATTCCATCCTGACTGCGTAGCTTCTTCCAGCGATGTGGTCTCATAGACGATCAAACCCCATTTATCATATATCCTGAATGAGAAATCATCTTCCGAAATATTGCTGCAATAAACTTTTATCACCCGCTCTTCCCTATCGGGCGACAGGGTAGAAAATGCATTGGGGACACAATCAATGCCTGTCAGGTCGACTTCCTGACCCAAAGCATAGACTTTATTCCCATTTCCTATGAAAGCCTCGGAGGTAACACTCCCATTGCTCAAGTCACCGGTAGTTTGAGAACGTCCGAGATTTTGAAAAACCTCGCCGGGCCGGTCTGTTTCTGTTACGACGGTCAGGAAAAGGTCTGTAAGGCCATCGTCCTCACTGATGCTAAGCTCAACACGTCCGCCGGAAGTAGTGCCACTAAGCTGTGTTTTTTGCCAATACCTCGTTTCGGAGATAGCCTGTAGCTCTCTGGGTGTCTGCGGGTCCGGGTTTGGCTCAAAAACTTCAAATCCCAGGACGGGCGATGTCCCCTGCAGGTTGTACAGATTTAAAGGCTTGTAGTTTCCGTTTTTGCCTACCGGGAAAAACAGGTCGCCGGTGCCTGCCACGGCCAGCCTGCCATTCACATAAGAAGTCTCATTCCCGCCCATAACCATGGTATTTTCGCGAACGAATAAGGTTACATCCCCAGCCGGGGAAAGCAGGCCGTTTTCAAACGTAATCTGATTATTGACAAAAACATCCGATTCAAGCACCTTATTGCCACTCCCGTTAATAGTCAGGTTGAAAAAATCCTGGCCATTGTGACTGATCTGCTGCTCATTCGCACCATTCAGCGTAAAAGAACCCTGCAGGGAGTTGTAAGTGCCGTTATTAACCCAGTTTCCCCCCATAAAGATCGAACCGGCGTTGATAATATCCCCACTGTTGTTAAGATCGCCTGTAATTGTCAGTATTTCTCCATCCGACACAAAAATCTCTATGTCATCTCCTCCCAGGTTAAACAGGGTTTGTGCTTCGACCTGTATGGTGAAGCCAAACAGGGTCAGTATGCTCAATGTATGTGATACAAGATGATTGCCAAATCTCATAACCCCGGATACCAAACCTGCCTTTATTTCTCCGATAGCTTAACTTCCCTTTGATTTTTGCTAAAGTCTTTTGATAAAGTCGAGTTATTATAAATGTAAGTCCTTAATAAATCCAGTTCTGCTTCCAGTGAAACTATTTTTTCCTTTATGGTCTTATCACCGTTTTTGTGTGACTTTTTGTTTTCCATCGTTTTAATTTTTTCTTTTAGCTTGTTAATTTCTATGTTTTGCTTTTCTATCAAAGCCTGTTGTTCCTGCAGGGCTTTTACCAGGATGGGTGTAAAGTTGGTCTGGTTAATAAACCTGAAGTCGTCGACTTTTTCGTTGCCTACGGAGATTTCTTTTTGGATAACTGTTTCCGGAAATACTTTTTCCACCTCCTGCGAAATGAAACCGTAATATTCTTTATTTGCTTCCATCCCTTTGCCAGCAGTATAAGATTTTTTCCATTGATAGGTGACTGGCCGCAAGCCCAGAACAATGTCCAGCCCCGTATCAATATTTTTCACATTTTTTTTGAACCTGCCATCAGAGGGGCCTACTAGTCCACCATGGGTGATGACACCGCTAACATGCGCATCACCATAGACTGTTAACCGGTTTGCACCAACAGGGGTTAATGCCCCGGCTGATTCCCCAAGAATCATCTGGCCATTGTCCTTAAACCGTAATCTCTCCGCTGCAGTAGCATTATTGGTGATGAAAACCAAATCCTGCAGCGGATTATTCATTCTCAAAAAAGAGGTAGAGGGCCCAATACCTGTGAATGAGGTGCCAATTTCCAATCTTCGGCGAGCGGTGATGGCGGTGGCCTCCACTATCAATCTTGCATTCAGCCCTTTCTGGATATGCAAAGCATCTTCCGGCTCTTCGGTACCTATACCCAGCTCATGATTAACAAAAACATGGCCGTCATCCCGCACACTGAAATTATTCTGAGTGCTATTTTGCACTCTCAGCGCGTAATTTGCAGATGAAACGCCTCCCGTCACATCCAGCCTCGCCCCAGGGTTGTTATTGTTGACACCAATGTATCCTCCTGAGGCATTACCTTGCTTAATTCTAAGCCTTTCAATATTTTGTGTTTTAAAAATCAGGTCCTGAGCATCGGTAGTTCCCAGAAACTCAGTCAGGGGGTCCGTACCGCCGTTTCCGGATAATTCCCAACCGGCTCCGCCTCCAACCGGTACGCTAAACGAATCATTACCCCCATCTGTATAATTCACCGTAAAGGTGCCATTGCCATTATCAACAATATTTGAAATGCCCACACCATCTTGCCCGTCAACGCCATTAGTTCCATTTGCTCCATTAGCTCCGGGGCTTCCTGCATCACCCTGATCACCTTTAGGCCCCTGAGGTCCCTGTGGTCCCTCTCTACCCAACTCATTCCAGCCTGTACCGTCAAAAAAGTAAAGCTTGCTGAGGTTGCCATCATAAACCAAAAGCCCGTTGGCCGGATTGGGAATAGCAAGCCGTTGTGTGGAATTCATTCGTGGTATCAGCAGGCCTTTTTCTGTGGAAAATAAATCCAGAATAGCGGAGTTATCGGGTGTTTGGGTACCAATACCGACCTGGGCCGAAGCCGGGGAAGCCATGAGGCAGCATAAAACAATATAAATTTTTATTAATGAGTTATTTACCCACTTAATGTTAAAGGAGACATATGTTATTACATTGGTTTTATTCATGGCCTTTAATTTTTTGACACCCTTTTGTTTCGCTTCCTCACTCCAAAAAATTGAATACTTCCCCGAAACAAGGCTGTAATCATCCATTTTAATGGAATATCGGCTATCATGAAAATTCCTGAAAGTAGCAGCCAATAAAAATTTAATTAGGGGGTTTTTATTACCCACTTATTTTTTCTCGAAGAAATTAACGGCGGATGGTGGATTTTTAACAGATTTAGCCGTTATTGATGGTTTTAGAGTTATTGGATGGAGTTGGAATAAAAAAATCAGGCCGATTATTCGGCCTGAAATCCCACTCTGGTTATCTATCTGAATTTATGGATAAAATAGCTGTTTTTTACCTTAGCAAAGTGATATCCCCAACCCGGGTGGTTCTTTCACCGCTGACAAATTTAAGTTCGATTTTGTACAGGTACACACCCTGAGGACTCAGGCGCCCTTTGTAATAGCCATCCCAACCGATCGTTTGATCGCTGGTGGCAAACATCATTTCGCCCCACCGGTTATAAATTTCCATTTGAAAATCAGTAACCCCTTCAACAATAGGCAAAAAGACATCATTGCTGGCTACACCGACGCCCCCACCCTGACTGGGAGGACCATTGCGGTTTGGTGTAAAGGCGTTTGGTATTTTAACCTGTCCGCCGTTGATCACTGTCACGGCACTTTCTACTTTCAGGGTGTCTGAGCAGCCATACTCATTCAAGGCCACCAATTCGATAAAGTACTCACCCGGTTCCTGATAGAAATGCCTTGGTTCATATTCATTGTAGGTGGTGCTGTCACCGAAATCCCAGAAGTAATCCGCTCCACCGACAGTATAGTTCCGGACGATAACCGGTGCTTCGGGAAGGTAGACAATGGATGGCCTGGCGACAAATGATGCCCTGGGCAAATCATAAACTTCTATCATTTGCTCTTTGATCTCTGTCACCACCAGTCCGATCTCATTGGTCGCTGAAAGCGTGACGGTATAAACTCCCGGTTTATAATAGTTGTATGAGGGGTTTACTTCGCTGGAAAAACCCACACCATCGCCAAAATCCCATTTAAATGAGTTGACATCAGCGCCCGTTGAAAGGTTGGTAAAGTTAATCGTTACCGGTAAACAGCCGTTTCCGGGATCATATGTGAAATCCACGATGGGTACAATCGGCTCAATGACGATAAGCTCAGCGTGTTGCGATTCACATTGTTCTATAGGGTTTTTGACAGTGAGTGTTATCAGGTATTCACCATATGTTTCGTATTCGTAGGAGGCTGGATTTTTATCATCACTTATGCCTCTTCCATCCCCAAAATCCCAGAAATACTCCCAATTCCCATCGGTTGACAGATTGGTCACATCGACCGTCTTGTCGGGTAATATTTGCCGCTGTGGGGCCACTGTGAAATTAGCTTCGATTTCCGGGAATACCGTAATGTCGAATGTTTCCATAGCCTGGCAATTCCTGGGGTTTTTTACCTCATAGACTACTTCATATACAATATTATCCTGTGTTTTATTCCCCAACTCGTAGCTCGCAAATGCGGTGTTGAGTATCCCCGTCTTATCATTGGTGCCCTTTATCCGGTAATACCATGTATGCATTAATCCTATCCCGGAGGAGTTGTTGGTAAAGTTCACCCTTAATGGGCCACAGCCCCGGGGAATATCGGCTTCGACCCGGGTCACAATGGTAGGGAAAATGGTGATGACTTCACTGGTGCTTGTCCTGCAACCAGTGTTATTATCAATGGCGGTTAAGACCACATTAAAGTTCTTTGTCACGCTGGTCGAGGCATTTTCAAATGTATGTACAATGGTATTTTCTACTGTGGTGGTATCACTTAAACTTCCGTCTCCCCAATTCCACACATAGGTAACACCGCTTCTGATGCCATCATTGGAAAATGTTACCGGGTAGGGGCTACAGGCCTCATTGGCTCCCTGGAAGGAAAAGCTGGCATCAACCCCGGGATATACGGTTATGGTTGTACTGGCTACATCTGTACATCCACCCATATTGATGGCTTCATACTCCACCAGAAATGTCTTATCGACACCACTGTTGTTGACAAAAGTATTGGAGGTGATAAAGTCCTGCGAAAACCTGTTTCTTATTCCCGTACTTATGTCTGTATAGTACCAGGCACTGTTAGGGGAGCTGTCGCCCAGGGAGAAGTTATCGAAGTTTACTGTCAGTGGCGAGCAGCCGCTGGTCCGGTCCGGCATAATGTTGGCGGCCACCAGGGGATTCAGAGTGATGGTTTTGGTTATTTCTTTTGTACAGTTATCGGGGGTGACAGCAGTCAGCTTCACATTTACTGTTTTGTTTGACAGATATGAAGTGTTTGAAAATGTATGGGTCATCGTGGTGGTGTAGCCCGGGTCGGTATCTGCGGCACTTGATAATGTACCATCCCCCCAGGTCCAGGTGTACCTGGTTCCGGCAGGGTTATTGGAAATATTTTCGAAAGTTACCCGATAGGGTTCACAGCTTGGATCCGGACCGGTTACATTAAAATCCACTTCGGTTTCAGGATAAACCCTGATGACGATTGTGCTGTCATCCACGCAGTTGTTAAATGACGTTATATCCAACGTGACAGCGTAGTCTATGTAACGCTTGGTAGGGTTTCCAAAAGTATAGTTTGTCAGGTTTATATTTTGCCTTGGCAACTCTGTCGTGCCGGCAGTGAGGTTTTGGATAGTCCAGTATTTGGCTTGTATGTCGGGTTGGTTGTACGAATTTTCGTTAAACAGCACCTCGAGGGGACCGCATCCTTCGGTAATGCCCGGTGTAAATGATGCAGTTACATCCGGGTGCACGGTGAGTGTTTCACTGTCTTTGAAAGTGCAGCCATCGGGCGAGGTAGCGATTAATTCTACCAAATAACTGCCTGGTACAGTGAAAAGGTAGCTGAATCCACCTCCGGATCCATCCGGGTTACCGGTAATGTCACCGGTGATGTCCTGTGGTGCACCCAGACCATTTTTGATGAATAGCTGCCAACTGGTGCCCGTAGGAAAGGCCGCGGTATTGTTCTCAAATTGCGCATCAAAATAATTACATACGGTATTGTTGCTCAATAATGCCAGGTCCACCGTAATTTCTTCTTTTTTAGGAATAATAAAGGAATCGGTAGTGATTGTCGGGCTTTCACAACCCAGCAGGTTTTCGGTTCTCAGGGTCATAGTCACTGTTAAATCCCCATCGGTGGCTGCCGGCCTGTCGAACAAAAGGTCAAAATTATCATCGAAGACCGGGCTGTTCACAACCGGTGCTGACAAAGACCAGTCATATACAGCCAGGCCTTTTTGTAAGGCATCTATATTAACCGTCACAAAATCACAGCGCCGGTCCATTACAGAATGCGTAAAGTCAGAATCTGGGTTGGGGTTTACCCTCACCAGTCTTTGAAAAGGGACCACACAGCCTGTGTTAGTCAGCGTGACGTCCAGTTTTACGGAATAATTAAGAATGGACGAGGTACTGTTTGTAAAGGTATGTGACAAGGCCGGATCACCGGCAGGTTTCGTAATGATTGTGACATTACCAATTCCGTCGTCGATTGTCCAGATAAACTCGTCGACGTTGGGTATGTTTTGCGTGTAGGTGTCGATCAGGAAGTTTACCGCAACGGGTGAACAGTTAAGTGCAAACGGATCGAAATCCGAAGAAAATCCTGAATTCGGCGCCGGGTATACTGAAATAGTTTCGACAGGACTCAGGGTCTTACACCCAATATTGGAGGTTGCCTCCAGTTGAAGGGTGTATTGGTGATTATTATTGTCTCCCCGGATATGGCTGAAGTTGAATGTCGTATCTGCAGTAGGGTTTTGGTACGGAATGGTTCTGATGGTTCCGTCAAAGAGATCGGTGACTATCCAGTTATAGGTAATGGTGAGGCCCGCTGGTTGCGGAAATGAGGTGTTGGTCAGCGTCACCGGCAAATCCGGACAGCCTTCGGCTACATCCGCGACAAAACTGGCATTGGGGTTATCGTAGACCTGGATTTGCATAATCTTGTCAACTTCACAGAGGCTGGAAAAGGGCTTGGATACCTGTAGTCTGACATCATAGGTTCCTGCGGTATTAAACGTATGGGAAATATCCCCGTCGGTGGCGTTGGTAATAACCGCGTCAGGCGGACTGGCTGGGTTACCGTTATAATCAAACCACCACCGGTATTCTGTAATGGTATCACCGGGAATGCCGCTCTCGGTTGTGGTAAAATTGACAGATTGATCGTCAAAGTCAACAGCTTTTCCCAAACATAAATCCGTACTTCCCGCCACGCTGAAATCAGCTTCCGGCCTGGAATAAATCTCCACAAAGGCAGTATCTGCAGTTTCACAGGTAGTTACCGGATCTACGGCCCTAAGGATCACTTTATGCACACCCGGGTTGGCGAACGCCACGGTTTTTGCAGTCAGTGTCGAAAAGTTTGAGGAAAAAAACAGAAACCGTACATCCTTCTCATCATAAAAGTCAAGATGGAATTCCGTATTGGGTAAAAACCCTGTTGACACGTTATGGAATGTCACTGAGTCTCCACTGGGCAGTGAGGGGTCTTCGCAAAACTGAATCAAATCATCATCATAGGCCTGGGCGTTGATCTGAATATCGGCCCGGGGCACATCGACAATGTTAATGGTTTTCTCAAACATGACATTGCAACCACCAATGACGTTTCTTGTACTGGCATATAACCTGATCAGTTTTTGGCCTGAATTTTCAAAAGAAAACGTGTGGTTTGTGGTGGTGACATCACTGATTAAGTTCGTACCGGTTGGGTCATCAAAAACATGCCATACATAGGTGTTGTTTCCCTGATTAGGGGTATCATTATCAAAGAAAACCACATCGCCCGGACAAAAGTCGTTTCTGGCCGGGCCTGAATTGTTATTCAGTTTAGTTTCGAAGAAAGGAGCAGGCGGTGCTACGATTTCTATGTAACTGTTATCCGTGACCGGAGGCATCGGTTGAGGGTTACAAAAGTTCCAGTTATTTAAGCGTACGTAGAAACGATCGCCTATATCATGGGCTGTTCCATCCGGTCTCGTAGCAGGGACATCGATCTGTAAACTCCGGCCACCCGGATTACCGGCAGTGTATTGCGCCCCGGTAATCGTCGGGGAGGCTGGCGTACCTGCTACGGTAACTCCCTGCAAATTGGTACCACCGGTTCCGTAAATCCATTGCAAAGTCCGGTCATCATCATTAGGTATTCCGGTACCCGGAAGACAATTCCATGTACTGTTATCGGTAAACTGCAGATTGGCCGCAAAACCCTGGCAAACCCTGAAAGGACCGGAAACATCCATCCCTGCCTGATCATCGTCCCAGACAACTACTTCAGAACTGAATGTTGCACTGGACTGATCGTCACAGTTTTTTACTGCTGTAGCAGTGATTGTATATTCACAAACTGTAAAATTTTGAGGGTAGTTATGTACAAATAAGGTATTCATTTGCGTAGGGGTGGTGATAAAAACGTCAGGAGGACTGCCATCACCCCAGTCAACGGTAATTTGTGATCCCGCATTCAAATTACTAAACAAAGTTTCGATTTCAGTTTGAAGAGGGGCACAACCGATACCATTTCTAACAAACTTGAATCCGGCCAGTGGCGGAGGATTACAGGATTGCCCTTTACCCACCTCATTCATGAATGAAAGTATCATCCATAAGACGATGAAATACCTCAATTTGATCATAGCCCTTTGTTTAGTCAGTTACATGCATGTCTTGCCGGTACCGGCAAGAAGGTTTATTTGAAATTATAAAGTCAGCACAAAAAGCCAGTTTTTCCCAAATGGCGTTTTGTCGAGTAAAGGTAGGCTAAAGTTCAGGTCGTAATCTTGGTTGAATATTAATACAGGCAGATTGTATAAGGTAACCACATATTGTATTTTTTTAAGTTTTATAGGCTAATTCTTTGTTTTTAGATGTATTTATTTTATCTGAATTTAAAAATCCAATTTATGTTGTTCTTGAAATAATTATATAATATATTATTTAAAATGCCATTTGAGATTGATGAAAGGGTGTTCTTTTCAAAAGAGGCATGGAAAACTGCCGGATGATACTTTTAGTGCTATTTATCTACCTGTTATTCAGGTATCCTTTTAGCATTAACCCTGACCTTATTAAAAATGCTGAAAGCCTGCCGGATCGGGAATAACTATTTAACAGGTTGAAAAGCCCGCAAGCCGTGGTATACAAATAATATATCAAAAAAATATCATGCGCTTTTCCATTTAAAATTTCTACCTTTGTGTCCCATAAGTATGATATGAATAAAACTTATGGCATCAGTTAGATCGACTAAATATATATTTGTCACCGGCGGGGTAACTTCTTCATTGGGAAAAGGGATAATTTCGGCCTCATTGGGAATGTTATTGCAAGCGAGGGGATTTTCTGTGACCATTCAAAAATTCGACCCCTATATTAATGTCGATCCGGGAACCTTGAACCCTTATGAACACGGAGAATGTTATGTCACCGAAGACGGTGCGGAAACCGATCTGGATCTGGGGCATTATGAAAGATTTTTGAATGTAAGAACATCCCAGGCCAATAACGTTACCACAGGCAGGATATATTATAATGTGATTACCAGGGAAAGAAGGGGTGATTTTTTGGGTAAAACCGTGCAGGTGATACCCCATATCACTGATGAAATCAAAAGAAATATTTACCTGCTGGGGGAAACAAAAAAGTATGATATCGTTATTACCGAAATTGGCGGATGTGTGGGTGATATCGAATCTTTACCTTTTATCGAGGCGGTAAGACAGGCAAAGCTGGAACTCGGAGCCCATGATTCCATTGTGATACATTTGACCCTCGTGCCGTATTTGAGTGCTGCCGGGGAATTAAAAACCAAACCAACGCAACATTCTGTTAAGCAGTTGCTTGAATCAGGTATTCAGCCGGATATTCTCGTATGCCGGTCAGAGCACAATTTACCCAATGAAATCAGGAAAAAACTGGCTTTGTTTTGCAACGTGCATATCAATTCGGTGGTGGAAGCCATCGATGCGGATACTATTTACGATGTGCCCCTGTTAATGAGAAAGGAAAAACTGGATGAGCGGGTGTTAACCAAATTCAAGCTTTCAAACAAAACAGAACCTAAGATCGATCAATGGAAAGAATACCTGGGCAAACTGAAAAACCCTACCAATGAGGTAAATATTGGGTTGGTTGGAAAATATGTCGAATTACCGGATGCCTACAAATCTATCGTAGAGTCTTTTGTTCACGCGGGGGCAGCCAATGAATGTCAGATCAATCTTAAATGTATTTCTTCGGAAGCCATTGAAAATGGTAATGTGGATGCTATATTGAATGATTTACATGGCGTTTTGGTAGCTCCGGGCTTTGGGGAAAGAGGCATCGAAGGTAAGATAAGTGCCGTTAAATATACCAGGGAGCAGAAAATTCCTTTTTTCGGGATATGTTTGGGTATGCAATGTGCCATGATAGAATATGCAAGACATGTTTTGAAGATAGAAGACGCGGCCTCGACCGAGATGGATCCGAATACCAAAAACCCTATTATCGACTTAATGGCAGATCAGAAAAACATCAAGGAAATGGGGGGCACTATGCGGCTTGGAGCCTACGAATGTGAGATCAAAAAGCACACCAAAGCCTCTGCCATTTATGGCAAAGCAAAAATTAAAGAACGCCACCGTCATCGATATGAGTTTAACGATAAATATAAAAAACAATTTGAAGCATCCGGAATGATCGCGTCCGGAATAAACCCCAAGACCGATTTGGTGGAAATCATGGAATTGAAGGATCATCCATGGTTTATTGGTGTGCAGTATCACCCTGAGTTACAAAGCACGGTGTTGAACCCCCATCCGTTATTTGTGAAGTTTATCAAAGCGGCACTTGAGTGCAAAAGGGAGAATAATAATTAATTTAAATGCTATTTTTGGAATATGGATAAGAATCAGACAATCGGATTATTGTTAATTTCATTGTTGCTGTTGGTCTATTTTTACTTTTTCGCACCAAAGCCCGAGCTGCCCGTTGAGCAGGCTGCAGACACCACTGCCGTAACACAAAAACTGCCCGAAACAGCCGATACACCAAAAGCTATCGAACAGACAGACCTGGCGACATCCGACTCTATCGATTTACTTCTGAAACAACAGCAATTTGGCGCATTTTACCAGGGGGTAGAAGGAGATGAGCAGGATGTTACCATTGAAAATGAAGACTTGAAAATTACTTTTAATACCAAAGGCGGTGCAATTAAAGAGGTAACACTTAAAAATCATGTGACTTATGATCAAAAACCACTGATTTTGCTGGATGCTGAGAGCAGCCAAATGGAATTGGCAGTTAACAGCCAGGGCAGTATCATTGATTTAAACCAGTTATATTATGAAGTAAACACCCGCAAAACCGGCAGCAATGACACGACTGAAGTCCGTTTTACCATGGAGGTAGCCTCCGGAAGCCGTATTGAAAAAATTTATAAACTTCCGGCCAAAGGGTACCAGTTATGGCATCAGCTAAAATTTGAAGGGCTTGAAAGTGTGATTGCCAATCAGGATGTGGTGCTGACCTGGCACAATAAAATCAAGCGACTGGAAGAGCATTTCGATGGTTATCACGGCGCCCGGAAAAAGGCTACTATCAATTATTATACTTCTGCCGGTTCCTTTGAGGATCTTAACCCGTCCAGTGACGAAACAGAGCAGGAAGTGGCTAATCTGTCTATAGATTGGGTGAGTGTTAAACAAAAATTCTTTAGCGCGGCCATTATCGCAGAAAACGGATTTACAGGTGGGGAGTTCAGGACAGCTTTTAACCCGAATGACTCTTCTGTAGTTAAAGATACAAAGTCGGTGCTGAGATTATCTGCCGATGTATTGAAAGGCGATAAAGGTAATTTCCAGTTTTACTTCGGCCCCAACAATTACCAGATACTCAAGAAAGTTACCCCGGGGTTTTCACAAAATGTGGATATGGGTTGGGCGTTGTTTAGCTGGATCAATAAATTTATCATTATACCCATTTTCAATTTTTTAGAAAACTATATCAGCAATTATGGCATCATCATCATCATTTTGGTGCTTCTCATAAAACTTGTTCTGTCACCTTTATCTTATAAGTCCTATATTTCCATGGCCAAAACCAAGGTGTTGAAGCCTGAACTGGATGAGCTGAAAGAAAAATATGGCAATGATATGCAGAAGATTCAGGCCGAGCAGATGAAGCTTTATCAACAGGTGGGGGTGAATCCGTTAAGCGGATGTATTCCGGTGCTGTTACAGATGCCGATACTCCTTGCCATGTTCAACTTTTTTCCAAACTCTGTCGAGCTGAGGCAGGAGTCTTTTCTTTGGGCCAATGATTTATCTACTTATGACGCCATTCTGTCCTGGAACGCCGACATTCCTTTGATTAGTTTTATCTATGGTAACCACATTAGCCTCTTTACCTTGCTGATGACTTTGTCTACCATATTATACACCTGGTCCAATAATCAAATGAGTGCGGTGCAGGGACCTATGAAAAGTATAGGGTACATCATGCCGGTAATGTTTATGTTTATTTTGAACAGCTATCCGGCAGGACTGACCTTCTATTATTTTGTTTCCAACATTGTCACATTTGGTCAGCAATATATCATCAGACAATTTGTCAATGAGGAAAAAATCAGAAAAGTTTTGGATGAAAACAGGAAGAAAAACCGGAATAAGAAGAAATCGAAGTTCCAGCTTAAAATTGAAGAAGCGATGAAGGCCAGCGAAGAGGCCAGAAAAAAGCGATGACAGCACCATCTGAGGGCGAACGGCGCCCTGCTTACTTTTTAATTAATTGATATTCAGTATATTAGAATGATATATATTGAATTAAACTTTAGCCTTTTCCTTTCTTGTGAAATAATTTAAATTAAACTTTTATCTTTGCAATCGGGTTGTATATTTCTGGTAAAAGTTAAATAAACTATACATTGGGAATCTATGAAATTAACTTATTTTGGCCATTCCTGCTTTCAGATTGAAAGCGAGGGAGTAAAAGTACTTTTCGATCCTTTTATAGAAGGTAATCCTCTGGCTTCCGACATAAAAGTGGATGACATTGAAACAGATTTTATCCTGGTTTCACACGGGCATGGTGATCATGTATCGGATGTAGAAAAAGTGTATGCCCAAACAGGGGCGCAACTGATTTCTACTTTTGAAGTTGTTAACTGGTTTCAACAAAAAGGAATAGAGAATTCCCATCCGATGAATCATGGCGGGAAGATCAGTTTAGATTTCGGTACGGCCAAAATGGTCAATGCCGTGCACTCTTCCAGCATGCCTGATGGCTCTTATGGTGGCCATCCGGCCGGGTTTGTAATCAGTGCCACGGAGAAAACCTTTTATTTTGCCGGTGATACGGCATTGCATCAGGATATGAAACAAATTGCAGATGAGTTTGCACTCGACTTCGCGGTATTGCCGATTGGTGACAATTTCACCATGGGTATTGATGATGCGCTAAAAGCCGCAGATTATGTAGGAACCAACCACATCATCGGTGTACATTATGATACTTTTCCAGTAATAAAAATAAATCAGGATGAAGCTATAGCCAAGGCCGAAACACAAAACAAAAAACTGCAATTATTAAAAATAGGTGAAACGATTGTCATTTAAATAGTCATTAATGAGCAAGATAATAGCGATAGCTAATCAAAAAGGTGGGGTAGGAAAAACAACTACAGCCATTAATCTATCAGCAAGTTTAGCTGCGCTGGAGCAAAAGGTATTGGTGGTCGATGCAGATCCTCAGGCCAATTCGACTTCCGGACTGGGTCTTAATCCCAAGGAAGTTAAAAACAGCATTTATGAATGTATGGTCGATGGTGTAAACGCAAAGGATTCTGTGCAGCTAACAGATATCAATTACCTGCATGTATTGCCTTCGCATATCGATCTTGTGGGGGCAGAGGTTGAAATGGTTGATCTGCAGGGCAGGGAAAAAAAGATGAAAAGTGCCTTGAAGCCGTTGAGGGAGGAATATGATTTTATTATTATCGATTGCTCACCATCTCTGGGGCTGATTACTATTAACGCGTTAACAGCCGCAGACTCGGTAATCATTCCGGTACAATGCGAATATTTTGCGCTGGAAGGCCTGGGTAAATTACTTCAGACCATCAAAATAATTCAAAAGCGTTTAAATAAAAACCTGGAGATTGAGGGAATCTTATTGACCATGTATGATGTCAGGCTAAGGTTATCCAATCAGGTGGTTGAAGAGGTCACAACGCATTTTAAACAAATGGTTTTCAATACGTTGATTCCAAGAAATATCAAATTAAGTGAATCGCCTAGCTTTGGTCTGCCGGCAATCGCTCATGATGCCGATAGCAAAGGAGCAATAAGTTACTTAAATTTGGCAAAAGAAATTGCCGAAAAGAATGAAAAGATTAAAAGCTAATTGCCATGACAGCAAAAAAAACACCAAAAAGAAGGAACGCGCTGGGCAGAGGTTTAGGCGCATTGTTAGATGATACCCCTTCCAACGAAGAAAAAATCCTCAGAGATGCCCTGGCAAGTTCGGCAGGTAGAATTGATGAAATTGACATAAGTGATATTGAGGTTAACCCATATCAACCCAGAAATCACTTTGATCAGGAGGCTTTACGGGAATTAGCGGATTCAATCAGTGTGCAAGGCATCATCCAGCCGATTACGGTAAGAAAGCTGAATGAAGACAGCTACCAGATTATATCCGGTGAACGAAGGCTTCAAGCTTCCAGGCTGGCGGGTTTGGAAACGATTCCTGCCTACATCAGGACAGCCGACGATCAGCAAATGCTGGAAATGGCCCTGATAGAGAATATCCAAAGGGAAAACTTAAATGCTTTGGAAATAGCCCTGAGCTATCAGAGGCTGCTGACCGAGTGCGATTTGAAACAGGAGGAGCTGGGCGAAAGGGTAGGAAAAAACAGGTCCACTGTGAATAATTATTTACGCCTGTTGAAATTGCCCCCCGATATTCAGGCCGCATTGAGAGATAATAAAATTTCAATGGGGCATGCCAGGGCCCTGATAAACGTCGAAAACATTGAAAAACAACTGGATATTTTCAGCAAAGTACTGGCGCAGGATCTTTCAGTCAGAAAAACAGAAAACCTGGTAAGGGAAGCTGCATTGGCCGCCAACCCCTCAAAACCCCGGGAAAAGCAAGGTCATGAATTGAGTTATGAAATGAAAGAGGTGAGAACACGGTTATCATCGCATTTTGGCACGAAAGTTGACTTAGTAGCGAAAGGAAATGACAAGGGAGAAATTAAGATCCCCTATATGTCTGTGGAAGATCTTAACCGTATATTGGAAATAATTGAGGTTTAATTCATGAAAAAGGGCTTTCTGCTCATCTTATTAAGCTTTTGCTGGACATTACTTTTAGCGCAGGAAAATGAGAATGCCAGGCAGGACTCTATTATTTACACCGAAGATAATGTACTCATAACCGAGGAAGGTATACAGGAAATCGTCACCGAAACTCCCCGCAACCTGCCCAATAAAGTGGCGCTATACTCGGCGATTCTTCCCGGACTGGGACAAATATATAATAAAAAGGCCTGGAAACTTCCTATCATCTATGGGGGTGGTATGACCCTCGTTTTTGGTTCGATAAATTACAATACGCAATATCTTTTTTTCAGAGACGCGCTGTTTTTAGAGGTGGATGGAGATCCCGACACGATTAATGGAACCGGTCTGAATGAGTCCCAAATTCGAAGACGGGTGGACTTTTTCAGAAGAAACAGGGATTTTTTTATCATTCTTACCGGAGCACTTTATTTACTCAATATTTTGGATGCTCATGTAGATGCCCATTTGCGGGAATTTGATGTTAATGATCAACTTGCCTTCAGTATTAAGCCGGCAATGGTACAAAACCCTTGGAATATCGCCAATGTAGGCTTATCATTACAACTAAAAGTAAAACCCTGAAGCCTACGGTAACTTCAGGCTAACACCATACAAACATGAAGATTTTATTATTGGGCTATGGTAAAATGGGTAAAACCATAGAAAAAATAGCCATTGAAAGAGGACACAACATCGCCTTTATCATTGATAAAGAAGATCAGGAATTATTTGAGCAAATCTCCGATCAAAACGTGGACGTGGCTATCGAATTCAGTCAACCGGATGCAGCCACTGCTAACCTTCTAAAATGTTTTAGTAAGAAGATTCCCGTTGTTTCAGGTACAACAGGATGGCTTGGGCAATTGGAGACAGTAAAAAATGCTTGTCTTAACGAGGATGGCACATTTTTCTATGCCAGTAATTTTAGTCTGGGGGTAAACATTTTTTTCAAAATTAACCGGTTCCTGGCCAGGGTCATGAACCAGTTTCCGGATTACAAAGTTTCTATGGAAGAAATACACCATACTGAAAAAAAGGATGCTCCCAGCGGTACCGCCATTACGCTGGCCGAGGGAATCATGGAGCAAAATAATAAAATACAAAAATGGGTCGACCAAACTACGACGCATAAAAACGAAGTGGGTATCGTCTCAAAGCGCATCGATAAAGTTCCAGGAACTCATACCGTGCAATATACGTCACCTGTTGATGATATTGAAATTAAACATACCGCCCACTCCAGGCATGGTTTCGCCCTTGGCGCGGTGCTGGTCGCTGAATGGGTGGTTGATAAAAAGGGAATACTCGGTATGGAAGATTACCTTAATTTTTAAAAATTCCCGTTATTTCAGCATATTTATATTTATTTTTGTCGTTCCTTATTCATCAGTGATTAAATGTATTTTCAAGCATTCCCAATATGAGTCTGAAGTTTTGGAAAAGAAAGGAAAAGAACCAGCATGAGGAAGAAAAACCAAAGTCGAAAGCCAGAGAATGGGTAGATGCCATTTTGTTTGCGATTATTGCCGCAACACTGATCAGATGGATTTTGCTTGAAGCTTTTACCATTCCCACACCCTCTATGGAAAGCTCCCTGCTGGTTGGGGATTTCCTCTTTGTGAGTAAAATTCACTATGGCCCCCGGACACCCAAGACGCCGCTGCAAATACCCCTTACCCATCAAAAAATCTGGTGGACCAATATTCCTTCTTACCTGGACGTCATACAGTTGCCCCAGTATCGATTACCCGGGTTTTCTGACATTGAACGAAATGATGTCGTCGTATTTAACTATCCGGCCGAAAATCATCCCACTGACTTAAAAACCAATTACATAAAGCGTTGTGTAGGCATTGCAGGTGATAAAATTGAAATTACAGATACCCAGGTGATCATCAACGATCAACCTGTGGATAACCCGCCGGACATGGAGTTTAGCTATTTGATCAAAACCCGGAACAACAGCTCTATCAACGACAGGGTGTTTAAAAAGGCGGGAATCTGGGATTATGAAAGAATCAGTAATGGCTATCGTGTTAACGCTACCACAGAAAGTGCCGAAAAGTTGTCAGATTTTCCATTTATTGAAACCGTTCAAATCAATAAGACAAATGAAAACAAGTCTGAGGCGGGCATCTATCCGGCCTCCGGGTTTTTCAATTGGAACAAGGACTTTTACGGGCCCATTATCATTCCTTCCGAAGGCATGACCATAGATTTATCGGAAGAAAATATTGCCAAGTATAGGTACGTAATCGAAAATTACGAGCATAATGAGTCGGTTTTGGAACAGGACGGACAACTGATCGTAAACGGCGAGGGTATTACTTCCTACACATTTAAACAAAACTATTATTTCATGATGGGTGATAACCGTCATAATTCCTTGGATTCAAGGTATTGGGGGTTTGTGCCCGAAGATCACGTGGTCGGCAAGGCCCTGTTTATCTGGCTGTCCCTCGATCCTCATGAAAGCTTTCTCAAAAAAATCCGGTGGAATAGGATTTTTAAAGGGATAGAGTAAGTGGTGCAATTGACAATTGACAATGGATAATTGACAATTTTTATGGGGGTAGGGTGGATATATTCTATTGTCTGACCGCTCAAAACCGCCTTCACTCTACCATGCTATGCTCTTCAGTCCCTGTTGCTTCAGAAAATCGTTTGTTTTGCTAAAGTGGCGATTGCCGAAAAATCCGCGGTCGGCTGAATAGGGGGAGGGGTGCGGGGATTTGAGGATGCAGTGCTTTGATGGGGCAATGATGCTTCCTTTTTTCTGGGCATACGCGCCCCATAGGATGAAAACGACATTTTCTTTTTCATCTGAAACTTTTTTGATGACAGCATCGGTGAAGGTTTCCCAGCCTTTATCCTGATGTGATCCAGGTGAAGCGGCACGGACGGTAAGCGTGGCGTTTAACAATAAAACACCCTGACCGGCCCACCTTTCCAGGTTACCTGATTCGGGAATGGGCTTGCCAAGATCCTGATTGATCTCCTGAAAAATGTTAACTAATGAAGGTGGTTTTTTAATATTGTCGTGAACTGAAAAACAAAGGCCGTTTGCTTGTCCCGGGCCATGATAGGGATCCTGTCCGATAATCACAACTTTTACATTTGTGAAAGGACAATGATCAAATGCGCTGAATATTTCCTGGCCCGGCGGATAGACTTTGTAACGGCTGTATTCGGACTTAACGAATTCTACAAGCTCGTGAAAATATGGCCTTTCGAATTCTTCTTTTAGTTTTTCACGCCATGATGCTTCAATTCTTACATCCATATTGTTTCTTAATAATTATTTATGGAAAAGTAATTTTTTATATTTTAATTGCTGAACAAATTTAAAACTAATGGGTATATTTAATCGTTAAAATAATCATCATTTTTAAAATAATGGTTACCGAAATAACAGAAGGCATCAAGGTAATAGTCGAAACCGAGTATCAGCCGGAGTATTCAAGTCCGAGCCAGTTTCACTTTGTATTTACCTATCGGATTACCATTGAAAACGGAAGTGAGAACACCATTCAGTTGTTAAGAAGACAGTGGTATATTCATGATGCCAACAATATTATCAGGGAAGTTGAAGGCGAAGGGGTGGTTGGACAGCAGCCTATCCTGGAACCTGGGCAGTACCATCAATACGTTTCAGGATGCAATCTGAAATCGGGAATGGGCAAAATGTATGGTCATTACGTGATGGAAAGACTTGTAGACGGTAGCCGTTTTAAAGTCACCATCCCCCAGTTTACTATGATCGTGCCTTACAAGCTTAACTAGATAAACCTCATCGGGCACTTGTCCTCGTTTTATCAAATATCCAAGTTTTTGGAATATAAATTGAATGCGGTTGACCGCCATTCATTGCAGGCTCCGTTTATCTTTAATTTTTATGAAAATGTGATGAAGGGCAAAAAAAGGTCTGGCGTTTTTGATAAAATTGAGCGTTACAGAAGGGAATTGCTGAAAAATAAAACGCTCATCACCATTGAAGATTTTGGAGCGGGCTCAAGAGTGAGTAAGTCGGCAAAACGAACAGTCAAAGACCTGGCCAGAAGTGGATTGAGCAGCAGGAAGTTTTCCGAAATGTTATTCCGGTTGTCAGATTATATGGAGAGTGTTGATATTGTCGAATTAGGGACTTCATTGGGAATCAACACCCTTTACCTGGCCAAAAGCAGCCCGAAAGCAAGGGTGACTACTTTTGAAGGTTGCCGGGAATCGGCCCAAATAGCCATTGATCTGTTTAAGCGTGCTCACCAGTTTAACATCGAGGTGATCCGGGGCAATATTGATCTGACCTTACCCGGTTTTGCAAAAAAAACGAATAAAGTGGATTTGGTTTATTTCGATGCAAACCATCAGTTTGACGCCACTTTGCGCTATTATAGCCAATTCCTCCCGTTGATTCACGCAGATAC
This sequence comes from Agaribacillus sp. DX54, assembly GCF_056858335.1. Taxonomy (NCBI): domain Bacteria; kingdom Pseudomonadati; phylum Bacteroidota; class Cytophagia; order Cytophagales; family Splendidivirgaceae; genus Agaribacillus; species Agaribacillus sp. DX54. Next base: position 224,640 of record NZ_JBXEQE010000006.1, on the reverse strand, counting down.
GGTTTTTGTGATCGATGATATTTACTGGTCAAAATCTATGGGTAAAGCCTGGAAGGAATTGGTGCAACAACCGGAAGTGACCCTCAGCATAGATATATTTGATGCAGGGTTGTTGTTTTTTAATAAGGATTTTTATAAAGAACATTATGTGCTGGCGTTTTAACTTTTGGCTTTGCTAATTTTATGTTCGGTTATCAGCACCGTGTTCCCGCGATTGGTGGCAGAAAGCATCGTCCCTGGGTGGTGCACAACGTTTTTGACAAAATTCTTTGTGCCTCTTTGTGTATTTGTGCCTCCGTGGTGAAAAATGGTTAACCACGGAGGCACAAATACACAAAGGGTCACAGAGGGTTTAGCCGATGGGATGGGGATACAGGTGCATGCCGGTGTACAACCACCACGTCTGCTGGCGCCAGATTAATAATTTACTTATACAGTATATACTAAAATGCTGAGGCATAAAGGCATGGGATGGGCTTAATTACGTGTTTTTCTTGTATTAATTCAATAAAAAAGTATTTTTGCGTTTATTTTAAATAGCGGTAAATTTACAACGACCAAAATTTTTGTCATCCAAATATTAAAAAAATGGAAGCAAACAGAAGTGATATGCCAGGAAATACCGGAGCAAACAGACCAGTTTTTGAAGAAGAAAGGAGCGACAAGAAAACCAAAATCATCATTGGCGTTTTGGCGGCCGCCTTGTTAACTGCCATTATATTTATCATATTTGGCTACAAAAAGCAGGGTGAGCTTAGAAAAGAAGGGGCGCTGACGAAGCAGGAACTGGTAGATGCTTCTGCAAAACTGGAATCCCTGAGCATGGAGCTTGACCAAAAAATAGAAGAAATACAAAAGCTGGGCGGTGATATTGAAGAGCTTCAACTGGCCAGGGAAGAAATTGAAAAGGAAAAAGAAAATTTAAGGAAATCATCTAATGTTCAGATTTCAAGGCTAAGGGAAAGGGTAAAAGGTTATGAAACCTTGTTGAAAAACAAAGATGAAGAAATAACCAAATTGAGGGGAATTGCGGACTCATTGATGAGCGAAAATACAGCACTTAAAAGTCAGCAAAATGAGCTGCAGGATGTATTGATGACCATGGAAGAGGATAAAGGAAAGCTGGAAGAACGGGTAGCCTTTGCCGGAAGGCTGAAAGCTGAAAATATTAAGGTTTACGGGGTAAATAAGCGCGGTAAAGAACGTGAAGGCGAATTTAAAAGCCGGCAGATCGATAAGCTAAAGATGGAATTCAATATCGGGGAAAACAACGTGGCCCCTATTGAAGGGAAGGAAATACTTGTGCGTGTTATAGAGCCTGCAGGTAACGTTATTTTTGATGTTGCCACCGGCTCAGGCACTTTTATGATTGATGGCCGGGAGGAATTTTACACGGTAAAACAGGACATTTTATTTGACAACACAAAACAAACCCTTACCTTTCTTTACCAAAAACCTACCGAATTTGAACCCGGTCAATACACACTGGAAATTTATACCGATGACTATGTGATGGGTTCCAGGAATTTTACCATTAAATAAATCTACGCGGTGCATTGAAATGGTTAGAGGTGTTTGAATACAATTTTTTTATACATATCTTTGCAGGCCAAATTAATACGTTATTATTTGAATAAAAATGGAATTGAAAAATTACGAGACGGTATTCATTTTAACTCCCGTTTTATCTGAAGCTCAGATGAAGGATGCTGTCGACAAATTCGAAAAGGTACTAAAAGATCAGAAGGCGGAAATGATAAACGTTGAGCAATGGGGACTCAGAAAGCTGGCCTATCCCATTCAACATAAATCCACCGGTTTTTATGGCCTGTTTGAATATAAGGCGACACCACAGACCATTGCAAAGCTGGAAACTGAATTCAGGAGGGATGAAAAGGTTATGCGATTTTTGACTGTTGCTTTAGACAAGCATGCGGTAGAATACAACAACAAAAGAAGAAAAGGAGAATTTAACAAAAAAAATGTGGCCCCAGCGACCGCCGAGGAGAGTAAATCATGACTTTAGTAAACGAACCTATCAACAGAGCCGATAATAAAAAGAAATATTGTCGATTCAAAAAAAACGGAATCAAATATATCGATTATAAAGACGCAAACTTCCTTTTAAAGTTTGTTAATGAACAAGGCAAGATTTTACCGCGCAGAATAACAGGCACCAGCGCCAAATACCAAAGAAAGGTTACGCAGGCTGTGAAAAGGGCGAGACATCTTGGCCTGTTGCCTTATGTAACAGATTCGCTGAAATAAATCCTGCGGTTTAAGTAAAGCTTTTAATCGAGAATTCATAAAGAGAAATATCATGGAAGTCATATTAAAAGAAGATATACAAGGCCTGGGTTATAAAAACGATTTTGTTAAAGTAAAACCGGGTTATGCCAGGAACTACCTTATTCCTAAGGGATTTGCCATTTTAGCAAGCCCTTCCAACAGGAAAATGATCGAAGAAAACATCAGACAAGCCGCTCATAAAGCCGAGAAGGTAAAACAGGATGCAGAGGCATTGTCAGTCTCCATCGGCGAATTGGCGTTGGAAATACCTGCTAAAGTTGGCGAAAGTGGTAAAATATTCGGTGCCGTTACTACCTTGCAGATTTCAGACGCTTTAAAGGAAAAAGGATTTGATATTGACAGAAAGAAGATTTCATTCAAAACTGAGGTGAAAACCTCCGGTGACTTCGTCGCCGTGCTGGATTTGCACAAGGAAGTAAAACACGAGCTTCAGTTTACCGTAGTGCCGGCTTAATTAAGGCATTGTTAAAGAGATAAAAGCCCTGGGGAACAAAACCAGGGCTTTTTTTATGTGTATGGGAATGGTTATTTTTACCAAATGTTTCGAACTGTCATTCCACCTGGTGAAAGTGAGGTGAAAATCAACCTGTCTGACCGGATACTTTGTATCGGATCATGCTTCGCCAACATGGTGGGCCGGAAACTGGATGAGCATAAGTTTACTGTAAAGGTTAATCCCTACGGCATTATTTTCAATCCGGAATCAATATTCAATCTTTTGGATTTCAGCATTAATCATCATTTTCCCGCTCCACATACTTATATAAAAAACCAGGGTATTTTTTATAATTATCATTTGCATTCCGATTTTGGAAGCCCTGACCACAGACCGTTGAAAGATCAGATTGAGCAGGCCATCAAAAGCACCGCTACCTGGTTGTCTGAGGCGGACTGGCTGATACTGACTTTTGGCACGGCGATTATTTATGAGAGGGCTGACAATGGCGAAACTGTCGCGAATTGCCATAAAATGCCTTCACGCCTTTTCAATAAAAGGTTTTTGACCGGCGAGGAAATCAGAGGCAGGTTTGAATTGTTGATAAACAGATTGAAACCGTTGAATCGACATCTTAAGGTTATGCTAACGGTAAGCCCTGTGCGCCATATAAAAGACGGTCTGGAGTCTAATGCTGTGAGCAAGTCGATCCTTCGTGTGGCCAGTCATTATCTTGCCGAAAACTTTGCGCATGTGACTTACTTTCCCGGTTATGAAATAATGATGGATGACTTGAGGGATTACAGGTTTTATGAACGGGATATGATTCATCCTTCTTCAGTGGCAGAAGACTATATTTGGGAAATGTTCGGGCAAAGCTATTTCTCCACAGATTCCAGGACCTTTATACGGGAATGGCAGAAAATACGCAAGGCCCTGGCTCACAGGCCTTTTCACCCTCAATCTGAAAATCATCGAAATTTTTTGAAGAAATTGCTGATGCAATTGCATACCATCAACGATACGGTCGATGTCCGCGCTGAAATTGAGGAGATAGAACGGCAGCTAAATGATGGCAACTAGCAGCATTGGTAAGTATTGGAAAATCAAATTTAAACGGATACCACGAATGGCACAAGCTTCTGTGGGTATTGCACAACTCAAGCATGTGCCTGTATTTTTATTTTATAATCGAAAACCTTTGTGCCTCTTCGTGTCTTGGTGCCTCCGTGGTGAACAATGGTGAACCAACCACCAAGACACAAAGACACGAAGGGACACAAATAGTTTTGTCGGGAACGTTGTGCAACAGCCACGGATGCTTGCGCGAGGTTGGTATTTCAGGATAAAAACATAACACCTGGGTTATCTTATATAATTCCGGCCAGGGACGAGGTAATAAATTTGTTGAAGTCATAGTTTGACTTTGAGCCATGCTATGACAGGGATAATCGACAAGGCTCAGACACTGTCCGTTAAATCGAATTTCTCAATTTTGGAATCAAGTAACTGGCTGTCGACACATTTGAGGATCCTGCCAGGATGTATGTTGATTAGCCGGTGGTCGTGTGTGGCCATTAAGACGGTTGTGCCGCTGTTGTTAATATCCTGAAAAATTTTGTGGATACCGTCGGCCACATCGGGGTCCAGGTTTCCGGTGGGTTCATCGGCAATCAGTAAAACAGGTTCATTGATCAGTGCCCTGGCAATCACCACACGCTGCTGCTCTCCGCCCGACAGCTGATGAGGCATCTTGCTCAGATAAGCACCCAGTCCTACTTTTATCAGCACTTCAGTCAGCCGTGCCTTCATTTTTGACCTTTCCCGCCAACCGGTAGCTTTCATCACAAAGTATAAATTTTCGCTGATAGTCCTGTCGGGAAAAAGCTGAAAATCCTGAAAAATTATCCCTAACTTTCTGCGCAACAAGGGTATTTTACTGCTTCTTATCCCATTGAGTTGAAAACCACCGACATGAATGCTGCCTGCATACAGTTTCAGATCCGCATATAATGTTTTAAGTAAAGAGGATTTACCACTTCCGGTCTTACCTACCAAATAGACAAATTCACCTTTTTCTATCTCAAAATTTACATCCTTCAACACGGCATTTTGATCCTGAAAAATGGTAGTGTTGCTGACAGACACCACCGGCTCATTGGAAAAAGCGATCATGACAACTCTAGTTTTTTTAACTTGCCGAAGGGGAGTTCATTGATAATTTTCTGCAGCATTTCTTCATGGCCTTCCAGACCGTATTTCTCCAGTTTCTTCAGCGGCCTGTCAGCCCTGAAATAGGCAATTAAGACAAAGTTATCATCCCTTAATTGAATGTAATTCGGAATCTTTGCTTTGCCCTTCACCTTGATGATGTACATGCTGATGTGATTACCGCCTTCCGAATACTAACCAGCCAGAGCACCCTCGGCCGGTGCCTGGGATTTTTTATAATCGCTGAGGAACTGCGCCAGACCCTTGTCTGTTAATGGGTGGTTGAGTAAACCGGTGATCACCTTCAAAGGGCAGGTGGCGACATCTGCGCCAATTTCTGCGCATTGAATAAGATGTTGTGTATGTCGAATGGACGCGGCCAGCACTTCGGTGGCCAATCCATAGTTCTGATAAATGCCAACAATTTGTTCTATCAGATCCAACCCATCGGTTCCAACATCGTCGAGCCTGCCAATAAACGGAGAAACGTAAGAGGCGCCGGCCTTGGCCGCCAGCAATGCCTGACCTGCGGAGAAAATCAACGTACAGTTGGTCCTGATCCCCTGTCCGGTTAAATATTTTATGGCTTTTACACCGTCTTTGATCATCGGAACTTTGACAACGATCTTATCATCGATCCGGGCAAGTGACGCTCCTTCCCTGATAATACCTTCAAAGTCAGTGGAAATCACCTCGGCACTGACATTGTTGTCGACAATGTCACAAATGGCCTTGTAGTGTTTCTTTATATTTTCTTCACCCTTGATTCCTTCTTTGGCCATCAACGAGGGATTGGTGGTCACCCCATCGAGTACTCCAAGATCATGGGCTTCCTTTATGTCATTAAGATTCGCGGTGTCAATAAAGAATTTCATGTTTTAAACTTTTAAAGTTGTCGTATAAAGCTACAGATAAAATTCAATGAACTAACAAAGAATTCTTATGATTTGAATCTTTAAAACCAGAGGTATAAAAAAGGCAAACCAAATATCGCACCGCTCAACCATCTACCCTTGCTTCCTTCCGGACCTGGGGGAGTTCGACAGGAGCTGGTCGTATCGATTTGCCAATGCAAATTTAATGAGTTTTGAGCATTCTTTCTAAAAAATTGCATGATAATTGAAAATAAACTCAGGTTTGCTCATAATCTTTGATCCTGATCATGGTTAAAGCCTGTGGGTAGCTGCTCATTTAAGGTTTCAATGGTTCAAATAATATTCCCCGTTTTGCCTGACTTTTACAGCAGGAACCCGGCGATTTTCTTCAAAATAATCGAAAGCCGGTTTTAGATTTTTCCAGAAAGCCACCCATTCATGAAAGTAAAATACCAAAAAGGACCGGATTATTGATGAGTACCAAAGTAAATGTCATTTATGTTCACCTGTTAAAACTAATTAAAAAAGACTGATTTGTTTAATGATACTTAATAGTATATTTGATATTCAACCGAAGTCAATTATTACAAATGATAAAAAAAATTGAAGAAGCCCACAACTATATTCAATCAAAAATCAGTATAAAACCCGATTATGGCGTTATTTTGGGCACCGGGTTAGGATCGTTGGCAAAGGAGGTGGAGGTCAAAGAAATCATTAACTACGAAGATATTCCCAATTTTCCGGTTTCTACGGTCGAGAGTCATAAAGGTAAATTGATTTTCGGTCGACTGGCGGGTAAGCACGTGGTAGTAATGCAGGGAAGGTTTCATTATTACGAAGGCTATACTATGAAGGAGGTCACATTTCCGGTGCGCGTGATGAAATTGTTGGGGATAAAAAAGTTATTCGTGTCCAACGCGGCGGGCGGATTAGACAAGCGCTATGAGATCAGTGATTTAATGATTATTAAAGATCATATAAATCTGATGCCTGAGAATCCGCTGACAGGAAAGAACCTTGACAAGTTTGGTGGGAGGTTTCCGGATATGAGTGAACCTTATGACGCGCAGTTGATCCGTCAGGCTACGGCAATTGCGCAAGAGCATGGTATCAGGGTGCACGAGGGGGTATATGCTGCTGTGACCGGCCCTAATCTTGAAACGAGGGCAGAATACAAATACCTGCGTATTATTGGAGCGGATGCAGTGGGTATGTCCACTGTTCCCGAGGTCATTGTTGCACGGCATATGGAAATGCCATGCTTTGCACTTTCGGTAATTACGGACTTATGTATCCCTGAAACCCTTAAAAAAGTCACTGTCGAAGAAGTAATCGCTGCCGCTATGAAAGCTGAGCCCGGAATGACCAAAATTATCAAAGAACTGGTAGGCCGGCAATAAACCGAATTTACCATGCACCCGATCTTATTTCAGTTTAAAACACCGGATTTTTTGCAAGGTTTTCTTGCCGATACGATTACTGTTTATACCTATGGGGCATTCATTGCCTTTGGCGCTTTGCTGGGAGCCTTATACACAGGTATCAGGGCCAAAAAGGAACTGGGTGTGCCTTATTATGTTATCAATAATCTGCTTTTATTGATTTTAATTACGGCCTTTCTGGGAGGAAAGCTATTTTTTTATTTCGAAAACCCTGGCTACTATTTTGGTCAACCGGCCAATATGATCGAAGATCCTGGTAAAGGGTTTGTTTTTTATGGTTCACTGATTTTTTCTGTCACCGCCATTATTATTTTCTTTAAAATCAAAAAAATTCCGACCCTGAAAATGTTGGATATTATCGCTATTACCACTTGTATTGTACACTTTTTTGGCCGGCTGGGTTGTTTTAATGCCGGTTGTTGTTACGGACACGTACACGAAGGTATATTTTCAGTGATATTTACCAATCCTGTGTGCATGGCCAGGCCTCTGAATACCCCGCTGCATCCCACTCAGCTTTACAGTGCTGCCATGATTTTGACTATTTTTGTAGTGCTGATGGTCGTGAAAAACCGGAAATCATTTGATGGACAGGTATTTTTGCTGTATATCATGCTGTATGCCAGCGGCAGGGCCATCGTGGAAACATTCAGAGGTGACCTCGTCAGGGGGTTTATTGTGGATGAATATCTGTCACATTCTCAATTTATCGCCGCTGTTTTATTTATCATCGCCGCTATTTTTTACTTTCAACTAAAGAAGAATGCCCCTTCCCGAAGCATAAAAACGTAGTATTTTGTTTATTTTTTATTGAATTTTTCTTGTGTTTTATGGCGTTAATACAGGTAGAAATCGCCGGAACCGGTGTAAGAATTAATGCTAAAACAACATTTGTTTGGTTGTTTATTCTCAGGTTTTGGATATGAGAAGTGAAGTTTTGCCTGTAGAATTACAGAAACGAAAAGGTGTTATAACAACTATTTTTTTGTGTTATACAGGAAAATATTTGTACTATTCTTGTATTTTTACCCGGTTACCGGGACAGGATTCTACTTTTCAATTGATTTAATGATCACTTAGAGGCATAGTTCTTATATTCTTACCGGTCAATGGATTAGCAGGTAATAACTTTGTACATTTATCAAACAGGGTTCGATAATTTTTTGAAACCGGCAAATTTTGAATTTTGTTAATGTCCTGATCCGGGTTTTAGTTTGCAGGCTAAAGAAAACCTTTTAGAAAAAAAGTGCTATTTCCCGCTTTTCATGACATCCATGTGAGGCTTGCCTAATTTAAAGACCTAAATAAGTGTTCATTTAATACTTTTGTGAGTGGTCTATTGGTACGGGTGGGTGATTTTTTAACAATAAACAAATACGGGCTGGCAATTTAATGGTAGCGATCTGTCATTGCTACCCAGTATAAAAGTATAAGCTTACCTGAGAAAAGATGAAAAGTTTTAGAAAATTTTGTGTCCTGAGAAATCAGTTAGTTGGTTTTTTTCCAAATTTTTGTTTGATTACCCTGGTGGTCCTACAAGGAGCATTAGCCCAAACATTTACCGAACAGACAGGCCCTGCCAACCCCATGGATGGGGTAACCCTGGCGCAAGAAGACGGGAATACCGCTTTTGCCGACCTGGATGCCGATGGGGACTGGGATTTACTGATCGGATGGGAAGACGGTACTTTTATTTACTATCAGAATACAGGTACATCTGCTGCACCGGTACTTATCCAACAATTTGGTGTTAACCATCCCATGAATGGCGAGGATGTGGGGAGAGAGGCCAGGCCCATCTTTTGGGATATAGATAATGACGGGGACTTCGACCTTTTTGTGGGTGAAAATGACGGTGGTATTTTTTACTTTCAAAATACGGGCTCACCTTCCGCCCCTGTATTTACCCGGCAAACCGGTGCCGACAACCCTTTCAACGGGGTTGATATTGGCCTTGAAGCCGATCTTGCCTTTGCGGATATCGATAATGATGGGGACGCGGATGCTTTTATCGGGGAGGCTATGGGCAATGTAAACTATTTCGAAAACACGGGCGATGCCGGCAATCCGGCTTTCACACAACGAACAGGAGCTAATAATCCGATGAATGGCGAGGATGTGGGGGCAGAGTCTGCACCGACATTGATGGATTTTGATAACGACGGGGACTACGATATGTTTGTAGGGGCCAGTAACGGTTATATTGATTATTTCCGCAACACGGGTTCTGTCAACGCACCGGCATTTACCGAAATAACTGGGGGAGGGAATCCATTCAATGGAATAGACTTTGGCCAGGAGTCAAGGCCCATGGCTATTGACCTGAATGCGGATGGTGACACGGATATGCTGGTATTGGAGAAGTATGGTACTTTCAGGTTTTTTACCGGCTCCGGTACAGGTTCATCCCCTCTTGACGATTCACCCCTTTCGCCCGGCGATATGACCTATACCTCCGGTACAGTTACTCAAAACACTGAAGACGTTAATGTTGGCACCACTGATCAGCAAATTATCGGAATACAGGTGGTCACATCCGGTAACAGTAATAAATTAAACCTGACTGCCATTAATTTTAGTACTGCGGGTTCTTCCGATCCCGCCAATGACTTCTCCAACGCCAAATTATATTATACAGGAGGAAGCAATACGTTTGCTACAGCTAACCAGATAGGATCGACGGTCGTAAGCCCTAATGGCACGTTCACAATAAACAGTACCTTAACGTTGGCCGCAGGCACAAACTACTTTTGGTTATCATATGACATCAACAGTGGGGCAACGGGGGGCAATCTCGTGGATGCCGAAGCTACTCAAATCACAATAGGTGGCAGCAACTATGTTCCTTCGATAACCGCACCTCCCGGTGCAAGAACGATTTTCATCCAGCCCTATGCCAGTTTTCCATATTCCACCGGATTTGAGAGTGGCAGCTTTGAGGATGTATGGAAAATATCCAGTTCCAACAGTTTTGGTCGTGTACAGCTTACGACCAACAACAGCCCCAGGACAGGCAGTTATCACATGACCATGGATGTAAACACCAATAATAATTTTGCCACCAATTATGCCGACCTGTTCATTGATTTGGATGGGCAAACTGACGTAGTTCTTGATTTTTACTTTAAAGATTTTGGTGATGAGGATCAGAATGTTGACGGTATTTATTTGTCGGATGATGGTGGGGTCAATTTTACCTACGTTCATGAAATTGTTCCGGGTAATTATGCAAACGCCACCTGGAACCATATTCTTTTAGACCTCGATCAGTTGGCCGTATCCAACGGACTCACGTTGAACAGCACGTTTGTTATAAGAATCCTTCAATATGATAACTTTAGAATCGACGACGATGGGTTTGCCATCGATGATTTGCAGGTGAAGACCACCCCCTTATACGCCAGTTTTCCATATGCCACCAGTTTTGAGCTGGGATATTTTGAGGAGGAATGGTCGACCTCCAGCTCCAATAGTTTCGGTCGTGTACAGGTCACCACCAACAACGCACCTAATACGGGCCTTTATCACATGACCATGGATGTGAATACCGGTAATAATTTTGCGACCAATTATGCTGACCTACGCGTCGATTTATCCGGAGAAACCGATGTTATTCTTGATTTTTACTTTAAAGATTTTGGTGATGAGGATCAGAATGTCGATGGTATCTATTTGTCAGACGACGGGGGGTTGAATTTTACGTATGTATATGAAATCTCCGGGCCGGATTTTACTGACAATACCTGGAATCAAATAGTTTTGGATATTGACCATCTGGCCACCACCAATGGCCTGACATTGAATAATACATTTGTTATCAGGTTTCAGCAGCGTGATAACTATCCTATAAATAACGATGGATTTGCCATCGATGATGTACAATTGAGGACGACAATTTTTGCCACATTGCCTTACTTCGACGGTTTTGAGTCCGGCAATTTGGGAGAGGAGTGGAGCATTGGTACGGCTAATAACAGCAACACGATCGTTACTAACCAAAATTTGCCTTATGAGGGTAATTACCATCTGACTATGGATGTTGTAAACAACAATAATTTTGCTTTGAATCAATCCATGGTGCGCCTCGATCTTTCAGGCCATTCTCAGGTAGAGATGTCGTTTTACTGGAAGGATTTTGGTGATGAAACACATGTACGGGATGCTATTTATTTCTCAGATGATAATGGGGTAACCTTTCAACGGGTGTATGCTTTTGATCCGGCCAGCAATACCAACAACACCTGGAATCAGGTGGTACTGGATGTAGATGCACTGGCCTCCGGAGCAGGCCTGTCGCTGACCGATCAGTTTGTAATCAGCATCGAACAATATGACAACCGAAGAATCGCTAATAATGACGGGATGGCGTTTGACAATATTGCCGTTTACGCCCCCAATACCCTGACCAATTGGACGGGCAATGAGGGCACCACTACCTGGGGAACAGCCGGTAACTGGTCCAATGGTGTGCCCGGATGCGGTTCCCTTGCCATTATTCCCGATGTCAGTGGTAGTTCCGGATTTTTCCCCGTAATAGGCGCCGGTCTGACAGGCAATGTAGGAAGTATTCAAATTCAGACAAATGCCTCGATTAACATCAACACAGGTGGCACTTTAAATGTTTGTAATCACTGGGAAAACCAGGGGAATGCCGCTATCGGCACAGGTACAGTGGTCTTTCAGGGAACCGGTACCCAGCAAATCACAGGAACATCAAACTGGCAAAATATCACGATCAATAACGTGGGAGGGGATATATTGCTAAATGATGCACAAAACATAAACGGCGTGCTGACCCTCACCGATGGGATTATTAACACGCAAGGTAATCCTTTGACCATGAACAGCAGTGCTTCCGTAACAGGGGCCTCTGCGGCGAGTTTTGTCAATGGAAGAATGACAAAAATTGGCAATACCGATTTTGAATTTCCAATAGGCGACGGCACCGATTGGGCACCAATGGCTGTGTCTAATCTGACAGGTGATGCCGCCACGCAGTTCTCTGCTGCTTATGTCAGGCAGCCTTATCTTGTAACAGATCTGTTGCTGTTAGGTGATCCGAACGGGGATTTGAACAACGTCAGTACGTTGGAGTACTGGAATTTGACTAATTCAGGAACTGCCTCCCATGCGGATATAACACTTTTCTGGAAAGATCAGACTTTTAGTCAGATAGGAGATTACTCCTACCTGCAAATTGCGCATTTTAATGGTTTGGTATGGGAGAACATGGGACAAAATACCATCGTGTCTTCCGATCCGGGTTCTATTACTGTGACAGGCGTTACCAGTTTTAGCCCATTTACTTTTGGGTCGGTCAATGGTAATAATCCCCTTCCGGTGGAGTTAGTTTCATTTACTGCCCGTGAAGATAATGGCAAAGTGTTACTGGACTGGCAGACAACCAGTGAATCGAATAACGACTTTTTTGAGATCCAACGTTCGGAAGCGGGGGAGGACTGGGTTGTGATCGGTACTGTGAAAGGCAACGGAACGATCAACGAAGTGATCCAATACAGCTATACGGATCATGAACCTTTATTCGGGATGTCATATTACAGGTTGAAGCAGGTAGACTTTGACGAGCGATTTGAATATTCACCTGTTCAAAGTGTAAATGTTGAGCATTCCAGGCGGCCCATGCAGGTAACTGTGTATCCCAATCCAACTTCCGAAGAAAATATCAACATCAGGTTAACAACTACCAACAAGCGTAATAAGGTAAAACTCCTGCTCATGGATTTGTCCGGCAAAGTGTTTCTGAATAAGCTTGTAGATGTGAAAGAATTTGCCAAGGATTACAAGGTTATACCTTATGAGAAAATGCACAAGGGCATTTACCTTCTGAAAGTGGATCAAAACAATGTGGTTTCCAAACACAAGATTATCATCTTATAGAAAAACCTAATAATTACCTCACCTATACTTACATGCCTGGTATTCTTAATAATAGCTTATGGAACCAGGGGTCGGGAGAGAGGTGTCAGGATATGTTGAGGGGAGAGGAGTCAGGTGTCAGGGTTTGTGGTTATGGTATTTGTATGTTATTCTTTTAGTGCGGCCAGGCTTTCTTCCAGGGCTTTGATTTTGGCTTCGGCGTCGGCTTTTTTCTTTTGTTCATTGGCAACTACCTGCTCGGGGGCGTTGTTGACAAAGCGTTCATTGCTCAGTTTTTTGTTTACGGAAACCAGGAATCCTTTGGTGTAATTCAGTTCCCCCTCCAGTTGTTCAATTTCTTTTTCAACATTTATCTGGCCTGCAACGGGGATAAAAAACTCATTGCCTCTGATGACAAAATTCAGAGCATTGTCGATGTTTTCACTGGTGAATCCTATTTCACTAACGTTGGCGAGCTTTTTGATAATACCGGTGAAACCATCCAAAACCGTCTTGTTCTTCGTTTTTACCAAAAGTTTCAACGCCTCCTTTTGGGGGATTTGCTTGCTGTTTCTGATGTTTCTTATATTGGAAATAATATCAAAATTCAAAGCGGCCTTATCCAGTAACTCGTTGTCAAAAGTGTGTTTTTCCGGCCAGGAAGCTACTATGATACATGCTTTGTCCCCTCTTTCCCTGATTTCATGCCAGATCTCTTCTGTGATGAAAGGCATAAATGGATGTAATAGCTTCATCACCCTTTCAAGGTAGTCGATGGTTCGATCATAGGTATCCCCATCAATAGGTTGGCCATAAGCAGGTTTGATCATTTCCAGGTATTGCGAACAAAAGTCGTCCCATACCAGCTTGTAGGTGGTCATTAAAGCATCTGAAATCCTGAAATTTTCGAAATGGCCTTCAATTTCGCCCAGGGCCTGGTTAAACCTGGACTCAAACCATGCCAGGGCTGTTTGATTTTGGTTCTCCGTTTGATGAGCCACTTCCCAGCCTTTGATTAAGCGGAAGGCATTCCATATTTTATTGGCAAAATTTCTGCCCTGCTCGCAAAGCTTCTCATCGAATAACAGGTCATTGCCGGCCGGTGAGCTGAACAACATGCCGGTACGGATACCGTCGGCCCCGTATTTTTCTATCAACGCCAGCGGATCGGGGGAATTGCCCAGTGATTTGGACATTTTTCTCCTTAATTTATCCCTTACAATACCCGTGAGGTACACATTCCTGAAAGGTAATTCCCCTTTATATTCATAGCCTGAAATGATCATCCTGGCCACCCAGAAAAATAATATCTCCGGTGCGGTGACGAGGTCATCGGTAGGATAGTAATATTTAATATCCTCATTTTCCGGATCCATGATCCCGTTAAACACAGAAATGGGCCACAGCCAGGCAGAGGCCCAGGTATCGAGCACATCTTCTTCCTGCCTGAGTGATTCCGTGGTGAGTGACGGATCTTTTTTCTTTGCCAGGGCCAGGGCTTCCTCCGGATTTTCCGCGACCACAAATGTCCCGTCGGGCAGATAATAGGCAGGAATGCGGTGTCCCCACCAAAGCTGCCTGCTCACACACCAGTCCCGGATATTTTCCATCCAATGTTTGTAGGTATTGATGAATTTGGCAGGATGAAATTTTATGTTACCATTCAATACATTTTCCAGGGCAGGCCTGGAGATTTCTTCCATTTTCATAAACCATTGCATGGAGAGCTTCGGTTCAATGGCTGCATCGGTGCGCTCTGAAAACCCTACTTTGTTGACCATATCTTCGGTTTTTTCCAGTTGCCCCATTTCCTCGAGGTCCCTGGCAATCTTTTTTCTGACAGCAAAGCGATCTTCACCTATATAAAACTGTGCCTTCTCATTCAGGCTGCCATCGTCGGCAATAATGTCGATGACTTCTAATCCATGTCTTTGCCCGATTTCATAGTCATTCAGGTCGTGGGCCGGGGTGACCTTCAAACATCCGGTTCCATATTCGGGATCCACGTAGTCATCGGCAATTATGGGTACCTCCCGGTTTACCACAGGTATAATGGCCTTTTTTCCAACCAGATGCGTGAATCTTTCATCACCAGGGTTCACACAAACTGCCGTATCGGCTAATATGGTCTCTGGCCTTGTTGTCGCAATCGTCAGCCATTCGTTGTCCGAACCGGCGATTTTGTATTTAACATAATAAAGTTTCGAACGGACCTCTTTGTAAACAACTTCCTCATCCGAAAGAGCGGTTTGTCCCTGCGGATCCCAGTTGATCATCCTTACGCCCCTGTAGATGTAACCTTTGTTGTAAAGGTCTGCAAAAACTCTGATTACCTCGCGGTAATATTTATCATCCATGGTAAAGCGGGTGCGATCCCAATCGCAGGAGGCGCCCAGCTTTTTTAACTGTTCCAGAATTATCCCTCCGTATTTTTCTTTCCATTCCCAGGCATACTCCATAAATTCATCCCGGGAAATGTCGCTTTTTTGAATACCCTTTTCCTTCAGCATAGCTACCACTTTGGCCTCCGTAGCGATAGAAGCGTGATCCATACCCGGCACCCACAAAGCCTCTTTGCCTTGCATGCGCGCTTTTCTGATCAGCACATCCTGGATAGTATTGTTTAACATATGTCCCATATGCAATATACCGGTCACATTAGGTGGTGGAATCACAATGGTGTAAGGCTCCTTTTCAGGATGGGGCTCGGAGTGGAAAAAGCCTTTTTCCATCCAATAACGGTACCATTTATCTTCAACCGGTCCCGGATTATATTTTGTTGATATGGACATAGGAGTTAAACAATTTAAGTTTGCAAAAGTAATTAAAATCTGCTTTTTCAGGAAAACAAAATCGAGGACTTATGTATTAATTATTTTAGATTTGAGGGATTGAAAATTATAGATACCTGTCTGGATGCATGATCCGTTTGAAAAGTTTATACTTTGGCTGGAGGAAAGACTGAAAGGCCCCCTGCCGGGCTACGAGGCGCAAATGCTGATGATGCCTAAAGCTACTAAACAGGATAGGTTTAGCTTTAATCAAAAAAAAACAGCTAAATTAGGGAGTGTATTATTGTTACTGTATCCACATAAGGGCAAGGTTTATTTGCCTTTAATGAAACGCCCGGAGTACGATGGGGTTCACAGTGGTCAGATAAGCTTTCCCGGAGGGAAAATGGAGGAGAGTGATCCTGACCTGATTTTCACGGCGCTCAGGGAGGGGCAGGAGGAAATAGGAATAAGGCCTGAAGATGTGAAAGTGCTGGGTAACCTGACCGAACACATGGTGGTTGCCAGTAATTTTAACGTTTTGCCTGTGATAGGTTACCTGGGTTACCGGCCCAGGTTTATAGCCGATCTGCATGAGGTGGCTGAGGTATTGGAAGTGAGTATCGATCACTTGCAGGATGACCGCAACCGCCGGGAAAAAGAGCTGTTGGTCAGGGGCAGGTACTGGCTGAAAGCGCCTTATTATGATGTCGGAGGCCATGTGGTTTGGGGCGCTACCGCCATGATGTTAAGTGAGTTTCTGATGATGGTGAAAGGATTTGACGATGGCACCGGACCTGAACCGTGGCTGTGATTTTTGTTGCTGACTTTCTAATTTGATCAGGGTATCATTGAAAACCCTACTTTAACGCTGACTGATTTGGTTATTTTAAAATTTTCACCATTATGCTTCACGAAGAAAACTTCATAGCAGAAATCAACGGTAGAAAAACAAGCCTTTACACGTTGAAAAATAATCTTGGCTTATCTGCCCAGATTACCAACTACGGTGCCGCGTTGGTGGGGGTTTTTGCACCGGATAAGGAGGGCAGGTTTGAAGATGTGGTACTTGGGTATGAAAATATACAGGATTACGCGTCGGACCCATATTTTCACGGGGCCATTGTAGGGAGGTTTGCCAACAGGATTGGCCACGGGAAATTCACGATCAATGGGCAGGAACATCAGTTAAACCGCAACCATGGCCCTCATGCGCTGCATGGCGGACCTATGGGATTTGGAAGAATGGTTTGGGAGGCCGAGACGCGAGGACATCAGTTACAGCTTTCTTACTTATCGCCCGATGGGGAGGAAGGTTACCCCGGGAACCTCCGGGTAAAGGTCACCTATTCATTAAATGATGACAATGCATTGGTGATAGATTATCTGGCGGAAACAGATAAATCCACGGTCATCAACCTCACCAACCATGCCTATTTTAACCTTGGCAATACCCCCAAGCGGGAAATTTCCCATCATATCTTATGGCTAAACGCCAGCCAATTCACTCCGAAATCACCGGAAGGCATTCCCAATGGAGAGTTTCAGGACGTTCAGGGGACCCCTATGGACTTCACAAGCGCCAAACCGATAGGCCGTGATATTGCCTCTTCCCATCCTCAATTGGTCCTTGGGCGGGGTTATGACCATAATTTTGTCCTGAACCATGAAAAGCAAAGCCTGACCAAAGCCGCTGAAGTCTTTGACCCCGCCAGCAGGCGATGCCTTGAGGTTTTGACCACCATGCCGGGCGTACAGTTCTACACCGCCGACTATCTCGGGCATGGCAGCCCCGGAAAAGAAGGCTATGTTTATCAACCCAGGGATGGGTTCTGTCTTGAAACGCAGTTTTTTCCCGATTCCCCTAACAAGCCACAATTTCCCTCCACCCTCCTCAACCCGGGTGATATCTATTCCCATCGAACCGTTTACCGCTTTTCCGTAAAAGGATAAAAAAATATCCTTCCCCCCCAAAACATCCCTTCAAAACAATAAACCCCCCTTCCCCTATAAGAAATACTTCACACCCACACCCACACCCACACCCAAACCCACACTCACTCTCAAACTCACTCTCACTCTACTTTTGTTCCTTTATCCACCTCCCCATAATTTCCAGCGCCTGCGGCGCAAAAGTTTCCGTAATTTTCTCATACTCATCCGGGATGCCTTTTTTGGCGTGCTGGAAGAGGTGATTCAACCCTTCCAGGGGGATGGCTCGGTAGTTGGTATTGCCGCCGGAGGTGAGGGCGCTTTCGATGGCTTCCAGGTTTTCCTGGCAGGAAACCTGCAGATCCAGGGTTCCGTTCAAGGCCAGAACGGGGCAATCAACCTGTACAAGGTAGTCGGTTGGGTTAAATCTTAAAAATGTACGCATCCATTTGTTGTTATAAATGCTCAGGTTTTCCTTGATTTTGGCTGCACGGCCACCCATAGCTTCCACCTGTTCTTTTGGCAACCGGTCGAGTTCGCTGTTGATAAAATCGCTGATTACCTCAGCAGATTCTTCGGGATCATCGTGGTTTACCACTGCATCGATAATGATTTTGATGTCGTTACTGGTTTTTTGTACAAAAGCCGGCGGAATGCCCTTGGCTTCTCCGATAAGCACCTGCTGGGTTTCAAACACTTCTCTTCCCGTGGTGCCTGGCCCGGCCAGTAAAACAATGAAATCAATGGTTTTGTCCCGGGAGGCTACTACCGGCGCTATCATACCTCCCTCGCTATGACCGATGAGTCCTATTTTCCGGGGATCAATATCCGGCCTGGATTTCAGGTAGTTAACGGCGGCCATGGCATCATTGGCAAAATCAATGGTAGTTGCCTCAGCATAATTACCCGTGGATTGGCCAAAACCCCGGTCATCATATCTTAAAACAGCAATGCCCTTTTGCGTCAGGTAATCGGCAATAACCCAAAAGGGCTTGTGCCCAAACATTTCCTCATTTCTGTCGTGTGGGCCGGAGCCGCTTATCAAAACTACCGCCTGGTATTGTTGCGTAGTATCAGGAATGGTTAAGGTTCCTGCCAGGCTATGCCCTCCCCGGGTATTTTTGAAACTTACCTCTAATACCTGGTAATCAAATGGTGGCTTAGGCTCCTGAGGACGTTCGGGTTTTACCGCTTCCACGGGTTTTCTGCCCAGGGTAACAGGAATATCCAGTATGCCCCGTTGAAGGATGCGTCCGTTAATCCGGCCATTGTCGTTTAATTTACCCTGATAGGTTAACTGTATGCTGTTTACTTTTATAAGCAGTTCACCGTCGGCGAAGGAAACCGTATCTGTCGGGGTACCAAAAACCATTTGATCCGGGCTGTCCATGGTTGCGTTCAGGCGGTTATTTTCCTGATTGATATGAAAGACTAGCCTCAGTTTTGTGCCGTTGATATCCCCGACACCATACCAGTCGCCCAGGATTTTTTCGTTTTGTGCCAATGAGGCTGAATATGTTAAGAGAAATGCTACAAACAGGTTTATTATTTTTTTCATTCGAATAGGGTTAGGTTTAAGTTAGCTGAAGACCCTGCTAGATACATTTTTCCTGATAATCGACCAGTATCAGTTTGGCACCTTCGGCGTTTGGCTCGCTGGCCTCTTCGATCATGGCCGCAGCCAGGTTTACATCCTGTATTTTGTTTAGCGGAGATTCACCCCGGTAGTTTTTGTCAATGTTTTTTCGGATCCGTTTTTCAGTCTTTTTCAAAAGTCTGCGGTATTTGGGTGATTTGACACAGCAACTGATCTCAAAGGCTTGCTTAATCAGAATTCCGGATGTTTTTCCTTCCATTCCGGTCATGGTGTCGATCCAAACATACCAGATGTCGTTTGTGTTGTCTTTTGTCTCCTGTGCATGGCTCGCGATGCCGGACAAGCAGAGGAACAGGGTAGTGATGATGATTTTTTTCATAGTTAAATTGTTTTGGGGAGCCCAGAGTGTGGTGGCCGGAGGGCGTGGTGGGGTAAAGTTAAGGAATTATGGGGGGAAATGGGAATGGTGGGATGATGGAATGATGGGGTATTGGAAAGATGGAATTTTGGGGTAATGAGATGTTGGAGGGTAAGGGGTGGAGATGGAGGGTTCGGTTAGAATCGTTTTCTTTCAACGGTATGGCCGTTTTGGTCGTAGGCTTTCCAGAGGCCGACCTGTTGGTCGCGGCGATATTTTCCTTTTAGTTTGATGTTTCCGTTGGTATGGTACTCGCGGTAGGTGCCGTGTTTTAATCCGTCCTTGAGGGGGACCTCGATTTTTAAGGCGCCGTTATCATAGTATTCTTTATAAGTTTTGTCGTCCAGATCTTCCGGGCTTATCTCTTCGACTTTTATAAGCTCTTCTTCTTCAACCATATTCAATAATACCTGATCTGAAAGAGCGACATCAATGGGTAACTCCGGCATTTTACCAAAGGAGGCCAGCATAAGTTGCTCGGGCCTGCGGGCAAATTGAATCTTTTTCTCCAACTGATCAGGATCCTGATATTGAATCGAAAGTTTACTTTCAAAAATATCTCCCGAAGCCACCAGTTGAAAACCTATCTGTGAAAAACAGGTTATAAACTCCTTATTTCTGTCCAGGTTTGACCTGGTTTCGTTATTTACCATCGACTTGAGATTCTGATGTAAAACCGGTGTATTAACATAGGCAAAAAGGTTGGATTTACGACTGAGATGACGGCTGAAACTTTTAAAATCGTCAGACACTGATAAGGTATTTTCGAGCTGATAATCGCTGATAACATTTTTAATGGTCTGAGGGTGATTACTGAAAATCACGTAATCCTCAATTACGGTAAAATATGGCTTTTCGAGATCGGCAAAAAAATCACCTAACAATATTTTAAAAAAACCTTTTATCGACATGAAATTGATAGGATAACCTTTATAGGTCACTTTCTTGAACTTTACCGGTGTCTTTTTCCTGATTTGATGGAGAATGATATCCAGGTTTTTGAGGGCGTCTTCCCCTTTTTTGGCTTTCAGCACCAGGGCAAATTCATTTTTTTTGCCTAATCCTGTATTCTGCATTTGCAAAAAAGCAATTTCATCGTCGATCCAATTGATAAAATTTTCTTCGATATCGATTTTGAGCAGCTTTTCAATCTTTTCATAGTTTTCTTTGTATAGCCTGAACCCGGCCGGATGCTGTTGTTGTAAAGCTTCGAGGTTTTCATAAAATTCGCTGAAACTGTCAAAGCCCATACTCAGGTAGAATGCCGTTCTTTGCGGGGCCACTTCAGGAATGGATATTTGTCCCTTCCCGGATTCATGCAGTACATGCAAATAGGACAAGGAGTCATCCATCATGTTGGTAAAACCGTTAGCCACTAACATATTATTTTCATCATACGCAAAGGTAAAGCCCGAATACCCTAAAGTTTCACTCAGCGATTTTACGTATTGATTGATGTTTTGCGTGTAAGTCCGCATGTAGTCATCCAAATATTTGTATTGAAAGAAAAGCCGGAATTGTTCATCTTCTTCCACTTTTCTGTTGATTTCAATAAAGTTAATGTCACGGCCTATAACGGGTTCGGCCACTTCATCTATCGATGCTTCCACCAGTATATGCGTATAGGAAGCTACCAGTAAATTTTTGATAAAAACCATGTACAAGGTTTCACGGGTTTCTTTATCATACAATTCGAAGATTTCGTGGTCATGGTAAGTTCTTTTGGTGACTTTATAATTATCACTGAGAATAGTGCTTAAATAATTCCTGAGCTGTGTGAGCCTGCTGACTTTTTTCAAATCGACAACAAATAAAAAATCAAAGTCATGCTGCTTATACATGTGTGATGAAATCAGCAGAGACCTCGACCCTAATAATTTAAACAGTGTTTTGTTATTTTTAAAAAGGGTGTCCAGGCTGTTTGCCTCATAGGTCAGATTGGCGATATAACTGTTGTTTTGGAGGTGTGCCCAGATTTCACTGGTGCTGACTGATTCCCAGACATTGACCGGTTCCCCGGTTTCGATGATGTAGATCGCATTTTCCGGAACCACATATATGGGCCGCAATCCTTCCTGTGTAGTAAAAAGAAAATTGTAAATGCCCCATGCTATGCTTCCCAAAACCCCGGTTAAAAGACACCAGAAAAAGATTTTTTTCACCATAAATAAATTTAACACTTCCCCGCTCTAAATAACGGTGAAATTTTAAAATCCTATGCCTTAATTCCTGGCGATTTTGGTTTGGATGTAATAAATATGCTTAAAAACACTGATACGTCTTACTTAGGATCCTGATGGCAAGCAGGAAAAAGTGTATTGAAGCAAACAGTTTATTTATCCCGGGTGTCACGGGGCACGGACGGTTTGTGATTGTCGAACCAAATAGTCAAGGAGGGTATTCTTTTGGTTTTTAATGGGTAATAACTTTCCGGTTATCATTTTTCTATCAGCATTAAGGTGGTTTAAATGGTTGGGATGGCAAAAAAATAATCATTTCAATGCTGAAATTTTTTCCTTTCCTAAAGGATAAGTGCCACAAAATATTTATAAAATATGATCATCCCGCCTGCCAGTGCTGTCACAGAAGCCAGCATAACGGCGCCGGCAGCCATATCTTTGATTTGGCCGGCCCGGGGATTGTGCTCGGGTGATTGCCAGTCGACTAATTTTTCCAGGGCAGTGTTAAAGACCTCCGCCATGGTAACCAGACCGATAAAAAGTATGATAAACAACCACTCAGTGGTAGTTATAGGAAAATGAAATGCCAGACTAAGTGTCAGTGCCGCCGCCAGAAGATGGAAACGAAAATTGTTTTCGTTCCTGGTTACCTCACGGAGCCCTTTGAAAGCATACGTGAAGCTGCGAAGACTCTTTCTGATACTAATCCTGAATGCTGCCATAAGTTTCATATTTGTAATGTAAAAGGCTAATAAAGAGAAAGTACGAACAAAACAACAGCAAACCAAATACCAAAGTAATGGCCTGGGCAGTCTGATCATAAATTTGGGTGGTACTGTCCTGTAATAACTGCCATGGATTGGCAAACAAATCCCAGCTATTCCAACGCAAAATTCTTCCAAGATATACGCCGTATCCTGCCAGAAGGCTGCAGCAGACTACCATTGTCCAGCCCCAAAAAGGACTAAAAATCTCTCTGATTACCTGATGAACCCAATACAGGGACATCATGCCGGTACTAAGCCCTGAAAAGGCAAAAAGATAAATTAACGCCAGGTCGAACCAATATTTTGCCCCATATTGATAATTCACATGGACAAGGTCAGTAACGAGGTAAGGCGCATTGGGAAAGAAGAGTAGCCATAAGGAGAAAAGTGGCCACAGCATTATCTTAGAAAACGGGCGGCGCTGCGTCCGGTGTATTTTTCTAAGCATGAAGGCCAGTATCAAAGGCACCCAGGCAAGAAATAAGTTCCATGATAAAAATATATAAGCGGTATTTTCGGTCAGAAAAATCCTTGAAAACATTAAAATTACACTTAACAAAGCACTTAATGCCAGTGCTTTAATAGGTTTGGATATGAAATTAGTTGTTGAATGCATGACTGTTTTATTAAGTATTTGAATGTTGTTGTTTTTTTGCCAGGATTCTTGAAAGCCAGTACCATCCCAATGCTGCTGTTAAATAAGCACTGATCAACACATTGTAAAGAAAAATTTCAAAGATGCCCGCCGTTAGCAACAGCAGCGAACCACCGACAGGAAAGAGGCCCGTCAATACCGGCAAAAAGCGTTTAAAATGATCCATGGCAGAACCATGTTTTTTCAGGGCCAATGAAATAAGGAACCCGTAAACAATGATGGAAGCAAAAAAGCTTATGACAATACAAATTATACTTCCGAACAGAAATATCCCCAACACATCAGAGAGGGAAATCCCAGGCCATTCGTCAAACACTGCGCCAAGAATGAGAAAGAACAGCATGGCAATTGGTCCTAAAAACACGGAATAGGTTAATGTTTTACCCGAGAAATCCTGAAACTTTAAATGATTATTCATGGTTTATTTAATTTGTTCGTAAGTAATTTGATCCTGATAATTCCAGGAGGGCCATTGTTTATTTTCCATTTTTTTAAGAAACTTGCGCTTTTTATTTTCAATCAGATTTTTTTCCTGATGGCTCAGTAAAATCCTGCCTTCGTTTTTCAAAGCCATCAGTTCGGGCAGGTTTTTACTGGTCAGGCCAATGAGATAGGCGGTGTCGATGTTAGTGGTTTTGTTAAGGTTGTAATGGGTGATCAACTTATCCCAGTTAATACATGATGCCACAATAAATACCCCATAAAATATCCAGCTATTGATCCTGATCAGATACCAGTTGCTTTTAAGTTTATTGATTTTGACCAGTGTGGTAACCAATCCGATCAGTGTTAAAAGCAAATAGATGTATACCCCTATTCTTTTGTAGGTGAGGCCATATTGCTCGATATATTGAAAGTTTTTGAAAACGGCGGTACCCACCAACAGCGTATTTTGAATTACCCATAGGTAAGCCAGGTTTTTTATTCTTCCATTTTGTGGGTAAAAATTGATGTTAGCCCTGAAATAGTAAAGAATCACCAGAATGGCCAGTACAATCGAGGCGATCAGGGTATTGACACCCTGGTGAAGATAGGTGGCATACCGGAGGGTTCCTTCGAACTTTTTCATCAGTATGAAATAACCGTCGACCATGTGAAATCCGAACAGCAGCAGGTTAAGCAGCAGCAGCAGCAACCACCCTGATTTAAGCTCATATTTCAGAGCCAGGGTATTCAGGGATTTTCTAAGGGACTTTTTTCGTATCAATATATTAGTCGCCCGGTTGTCAGCGAGGGTTAAGGAGTCGATTTGTGACTGGCAAAAAAAACCGAAAGAAATCAAAAAGCCGAGAAAAGTGAATTTTACCCAATCCCAGGAAATAAAGTCGAGTTTGATATTGGCCAGCATTTCGGTGATGGCAGGGTTAGCGGAAGCATAAAGCATGAAAAACACGGTAGCAATGGCAACCGGAACAAAAAATGAGGCGAATTTAAGCCATGATAGTCTTCCTTTATGGGGTTTGGATGAATCACCGTTTATACTGCGATCAATCTTTTCGACCGCCCTGATCAAAACAGCAGATAAAAAGGAAAACAATGAATTGATAGCCGCAACCAGAAATGAGCTTTGCGGATTCAAAGATAGTCCGGCCAGGACCACCAGCGATAAACAGTTCATGATGACCGCCATGGCTGTGTTATTCCAAAGAATGTTGCCAGCCGAAATGATGGCCCCCAGCATCACCGGAACAATATTCCGACGCTTGATCATTGAGGGATTGATTGTCCATAATAAAAGCATTAAGACCATATTGAAAATCAGGTAGTTGATACCTGGGGTTTGCTGATAAAACAGGAGGCTGAATATCAGCGTGGAAATGATAAGAATAACATCGGCTTTTTTCATAGTAATTAACTTTTAAATTTTGAAAGTACTTTGTGTTACAAAGTGCATAAGCAAAAAAAAACTATTGTGTCCCTTTAATCAGATTTTCAAGCGCATTGATATGTGCTTCAAATGCTTTTTTACCGCTGCTGGAAACCCTGTATTTTGTATTGGGTTTTCTGCCAATAAATTCTTTGCTCATGAGAATATATTTTTCTTTTTCGAGTGCCTTTAAGTGACTGGCCAGATTGCCATCGGTGACGTTGAGCAGTGCCTTTAACCGGTTGAAGTCCACCTGGTCATTCACCACCAGGACGGACATTATTCCTAACCTGACCCGGTTTTCAAAAGCCTTATTGAAATTGTTTAACAAATCTTTCACCTTTCATACTTAAAGTACATAAGTGTACCATATAAAATATGTAAAATGCCGAACCCTACTGCCCAGAAATACAGCCCGAAGCCTGCATAATAGGCTGATATTAACCCCAGAATGATTTCTGCAAAACCCAGGTACCTGATATCGGTAAAAGTGTATTTGCTGGCGTTAATCAAGGCCAGACCATAAAATATTAAAGTAGAAGGGGCCACAATGCCCAACAGCCCGTGATGTAAAAATATCAGGCAGAGCAGGCCTCCGGTTATCAATGGGATCAGCAAGTTGATAATGAGCAGTTTGGCTGTTTTATCCCAGATTTTCAGGCCGTCTTTCCTGGCTTTTCTGGTGGTAAAAATAATGCCTGTTCCCAAAGCCATTGTCAGCACGGCCAGTGCGATGATCACCAACTGTTCAAGGCGGCCGGAAGACAGGTTTAAAAATTTGATCTGATAGCTGGTGCCCATTTCATTGTTAATGATTTGATGGGCCATAAAGGCCCCACCCAGCGCGTAAATCCCTGCGAATACACCGGACAAACCACTGAGGGAAATGAACCTGGAAGACCGCTCCATCATCGATCTGATTTGCGAAATGTCTTCGAGATACTGCGTTTTGTTTTCCATTTTAAAAGTACTTTGTGATGCAAAGTTAATCGATTAGAATAATTTTTACGCATACATCACTCATTTTTGCAAATTTTTAACCATAATTAACATTCCGGCTCCATAAAACCATAGTCCTGTTCAAGCCATAGTATGCCCCGGAACATCAATACAACTTATATCGATCGTCTTCACAACTCTTTGTGTCTTGGTGCCTCTGTGGTGAAAAATGGTGAACCACAAAGGCACCAAGATACGAAGAGGCACAGCGTTTAATTGTCTGTAAAGAAAATTTTCTTCGCAGATAAAAACGCATTTACTAGTAAATTAGGATAATATTTACTAGATTTTTAAAGCCAAAAAAGAATCATTGCATTTCTCCTAATAAAAATTTATGATTATTAAGAATTACGAAACCAGTGGTATTTTTGATGAAATGTTTATGGATGCTGAGAAAATCAGGCCGTACTACCGGACTTTTAAGGAAAAATTGGATAGAATCAGCCCCAAAAGACTCAAACAACTACAGATGGCCACCGACAAGGCACAACTGCTGATGGGAATGACATTTAACGTTTACGGTGATGATCAGGGCATCGAGAGAATCCTTCAACTGGATATAATACCCAGAATTATCAGTGGCAAGGAGTGGGATCAGATCGAGCGGGGGCTGCAACAGAGGATTGAAGCGCTCAACTTGTTTATCGACGATATCTATCATGATCAAAAAATCTGTAAAGATGGAGTTGTTCCTCAGGAGGTGATTGCCTCGTCGGCCTGTTACCTGAAGCAATGCCAGGGACTTAATCCGCCCAAAGACAGGTGGTGCCATATCATCGGAACCGATTTGATCCGCGGCGAAGACGGAAGCTTTTATGTGCTGGAAGATAACCTGCGTTGTCCTTCGGGCGTCTCTTACCTGTTGGAAAACAGGGAGATCCTTAAAGGTACTTTCCCGGAGGTGTTTGAAAAGCTGAATGTCAGGCCGGTTTATGATTACCCCATTAAGCTGTTGGAGATGTTGCAGTTCATTAGCAACCACCAGCCCGCGACGGTAGCCTTGTTGACCCCGGGGATATTTAATTCTGCCTATTTTGAACATTCCTATCTGGCCCAGCAGATGGGCATTGAGTTGGTTGAGGGCAATGACCTCGTTGTAAAGGACGATTACCTTTACATGTACACCACAAACGGATTACAAAGGATAGATGTGTTGTACCGGCGGATAGACGATACGTTTATCGATCCATTGCATTTTAACCCTGATTCGGTGCTGGGGGTACCGGGATTATTCGATGTATATAAAAAAGGAAATATCGCACTGGCCAACGCGCCCGGTACCGGAGTGGCCGATGACAAGGCCGTATATGCTTACATTCCGAAAATAATCAAATACTACCTGGACCAGGAAGTGATCATACCCAATGTTAAAACCTACATTTGTTCCTTTGAAGAAGACAAGGCTTTTGTATTGGACAACATTGCCGAACTGGTGGTGAAGGAAACCAACGCGGCGGGCGGGTACGGTATGTTGATTGGCCCTAAATCCACCAAAGCCGAACAAAAGTTATTTATTGAAAAAATAAAAGCCGACCCGAGAAACTTCATTGCCCAGCCAACCATCAGCTTATCAACAGTACCGACCATTGCAGGAAACACAAAGTTGGAACCCCGGCATGTGGACCTGCGTCCTTACATTCTTTATGGTGAAAAAATTGAAGTTGTCCCGGGGGCGTTGACACGTGTGGCATTGAAGAAGGGATCGTTGGTGGTTAATTCATCACAGGGAGGGGGGAGCAAGGATACCTGGGTCATTGACGAATAACAATTATCTATGCTGAGCAGAGTAGCTAATTCCATTTACTGGACCAATAGATACCTTGAGCGGGCTGAAAACAATGCCAGGTTTATGGATGTGAATTTTAACCTCACCCTGGATTTACCCCAATATGTTTTCGAGCAGTGGGAGCCGCTTGTGGTGGCTACGGGCAATATTGAATTGTTTAAATCACTGTACAGTAAAGCAACCAGAGAAAATGTTATTCATTTTATGGGCTTTGATAAGGGAAACCCCAGTTCTATTTTTTGCTGCCTTTCAAAAGCGAGGGAGAATGCCAGGATCATCAGGGAAAATATCACGAGGGAAATTTGGGAACAGATCAACGAACTGTACTTTCTTGTGAAAAGAGGCGAAAGAAAAGAAAAGTCTATTCTTAAAGATCCCAGAAAGTTTTTTGACGAAGTGAAGAAACGGTGCCAACTATTGAACGGAATCGCACAGGCCACTGTGGCCCGGACCGATGGCTGGCATTTTGGCAGGATCGGCCAATACCTGGAAAGAGGGGACAATACCTCGCGCATACTGGATGTAAAATACCACATTATATTGCCTTCTGTGACTTCGGTCGGTTCACCCATCGACCTGATCCACTGGGCTGCACTGCTAAAATCAGTAAGTGCCTATACTACCTATCGCAGGTCATATGGGAAAATAGTGCCCGCAAATATTGCCGAATATCTGATGTTGAATAAAAAATTCCCGAGGTCTATTTTACATTGCCTTATTCAGGCGGAGCATTCATTGCATCAGATTTCGGGGGGTGATCACTACGGGTTTAAAAACCATGCGGAAAAGAAGATCGGAAGTGTGAGATCACATTTGGAATATACTGAGATAAACGATATCTTCAGCACCGGCCTGCATGAATACCTGGACGATATTCAGGTGAAGATCATATCAATTTCGGAGGCTCTATTTGATGTTTATTTTTCCAGAAAGATTTAACCGATTATGACTTACTGCTTAGGGATCAGGACGGCTTCAGGAATTTTGGGATTTGCCGATACCCGCATCACCACAGGAACGGAAACCACTACTGCCAGAAAGGCGGTTGTCATTAACCGGCCTAAACACGCTATGCTCATTATGACTTCCGGTTTGAGATCGGTACGTGACAAGGCTATTACCTATTTCAATGAAGTCATCGACGAAAAGGATGAGGGGTTTAACAAAATGTATCAGGCTGTCAATGCATTTGGCGAGCAGGTTAAACGGGTTGCCAGCGAAGACCAAAAATCATTGGAGGAAGCCGGATTTCAATTTAACCTCTATGCTATTGTGGGTGGGCAACTGGAACATGATGACACACACAAATTGTATCTGCTGTACCCACAGGGCAACTGGATCGAAGTGGGTGTCGGTACCCCTTTTGTGATTATCGGGAATTCAGGTTATGGCAAGCCCATATTAAACCGGGCACTGAAATACAACTCCTCGTTAGAGTTTGCCCTTAAGTGTGCCTTCCTTTCTTTTGATGCTACCAGGATTAGTGCGAATGATGTCGGCTACCCGGTGGATATTGCTTTATACAAAAAGGACAGCTATTGTTTTACGGAAAAAAGGTTCACCCAAAACGAGCTCAACTATATTTCAGAGTTTTGGAGTGGCAGGTTGGCAGAGGCCATCAATACCTTACCTTCGGAGTCCCTGGATACGGTTTTTGGCAACAGTAACCACCCTGAAATAAATGAAGCATTTTGACAAAGGGTTTATTATTACACACCATACGTTTTATGAATATGACGCCCCTATTTTTTTTGAGCCGCATCTGCTCAGGTTTGCGGTCAGAAAGAATCCACATATTCGATCAAAAGCACATGCTATAAAGATCCGACCCAACCCGGCGGTGAGTACGGAAATGATTGACGCTGAAGACAACCACGTTTTATCGGTGAGTTTTGAAAATAAATACAACCGGATGGAAATTATCAGCACCTCTGAGCTATTAATTGCCGATTTCAATCCTTTTGGTTTTATTATTTTCCCGGACCAGTATTTGAAGGTCGGTTTTCAGTATGATGAGGCACATGAGGCGGTGTTGTATGCTGCTTTAAGAGAGATTCAGGTTTCCAGCGCATTGGCAGCACTTAATAAATCACTGCTGAAGGAATGCCACTATGATACCATACAATATCTTATTTTGTTGACCAATACGATTCATGAGCAATATCAAAAGATTCACAGGCATGATGGCCCCCCTTTAATGCCTGAAGTCCTGGAGAAGGCCAAGAAAGGATCTTGCAGGGATCTGGCCTATTTACAAATGGCATTGGGAAGAAACAGTGGGTTGGCCTGCAGGTTTGTAAGCGGATATGTTCTGGACGAGACCATTGAAAAAGATTTCGAACTACATGCCTGGGTGGAAGTATTTCTACCCGGAGCAGGCTGGATTGGCTTCGATCCCAGTACGGGCCTGGCGGTAGACAGTCGCTATGTACCTGTTGCCTGTAGTGCTTTTCCCCAAAATACATTACCTGTTAGTGGAAATTTCCGGGGGAGTGCCTCCTCAAAGTTAAGCACAAAAATTACAGTAGAAAAGTTGAGTGATTGTTAGATTCGACAGATGAATTTTCGTTAAAAACCAATAAGGATCATTAGATTTTGTTATAAAATGGACGAATTCATGAAAGCAGCCATTGAACAGGCGCAAAAAAGCTTATCGGAAGGAGGGATTCCGATCGGTGCTGTCCTTGTTCAGGACCATCGAATCATATCGAGAGGGCATAACAAACGGGTGCAGGAACAAAACCCCATCCTTCATGGCGAGATGGACTGTTTGAATAACGCCGGAAGGTTTGGGAGCTACAAAGATACTGTCATGTATTCTACCCTGATGCCTTGCTATATGTGTGCAGGAACTATTGTTCAATTTAAAATACCCAAAGTGATAGTAGGGGAGTCCGTCACCTTTTCCGGTGCCCGGCACTTCATGGAATCACATGGTGTGGAGGTGATAGACCTCAGCCTTTCCGAATGTATCCAAATGATGGAAGAGTTTATTGCCGACAAGCCGGCGTTGTGGAATGAGGATATAGGTGAGCTTTAAGGCGATCCCTTATATGATCATACTACCATTTACGAATGACTGATTTTTGTTATGAATGCTAATTTTTTTTGTTAAGTATTTCTTCTATGCTTTTTTTGGCTTTAATATTACCAACCTGTTTGGTTCAAGAGTAAAATTAACGCCTGAGGTAAAAGTAAGTTGAGTATATCCCGGCGTTATAAACTTGTTCTGTGGCACTATTTCCTTAATATCTGAAATCATTCCCGACTCAATTAAGAATACGTCGGATATTAAGGTTGGATTATGTGAACTGGCCAAAATTACTACTGAATTGTTAATTATCGTTTGTTTCACAATTCTATATTTCCAATAAAATTAAATCGTAATATTTAATAGAATTAAGTTAAATCACAAAACATCCGTACCCATGTAATGAACGAAATAAGTAGCTGTGAAGTTTGTAAATGGATTACACAGGGAAATGGAGTGAGGTAACAATAGATTATTTCTTTTGTATGTTAGCGGTATAATTAACCACCTTCGTTACATGCTGTCCATCCGAATTATATTGTACTAACTCCCGGATGTTGATGAAATTCTTCCCTTGGGTTGTCTGGCATTGTGTAAGCCAATACTTTCACACCTGCCCCTTCGCCGTTTTTATTGCCCCGGCCGTGTAAAGGCAGCACCACCAAGTGATGTGATTCTCCAACTTTTACCCACCTCATCCTGTGCACGGTTGGCTCATGGTGCAAAGGAATAGCCTCCCACATCCGGGTCGGATCATCAGGGCGAATCAGATAGTGAACCGATCCGGATTGGGTCACGTCACTGGTTTCACCTGGATTCCACTGCGCCCCTACAGCCACCTCCACCTTGCCGTCACCATCAATATCCCTGACAGCAAGGCACACATTATCCTTTTCAGTGATATTTTCAATCATCACAAAACGCTGCCAGTCCGGATTGCAGTACCAAACAAACTGCTTCTTGTCGGCCAGCAAAATATCGTTTTTCCCATCACCGTCAACATCCCCGATTCCCAAACCATATCCAATCTGTACCTTATCGTCGATGACTTGTTTTTGAAATTGAGGTTTTGGTTCCTTAGGCTGATAACTGCAGGCGGTGGTCCATAGAAAAATGCTGGTAAAAAAAATCATTTCTATTTGCTTGACCATGGTGGCATGTGTTTTTTGGATAAAGAAATTTCGATATTTTTCCTGTAAATACCTACAAACGGTAAGATATGTTTAGCTTGCTGGAAATTAATAGGTATTATATGAAATGCTGCGCTATTTGCCGATAAGCGGGACTGTCCAAATAAGTTTGATCCGGTTGAGAAAAGGCGATTTTTACAGGGCTTAGCATTACTTGACAACTTTAACCGCTCAACATAGCGTATATTCAACGTCGGATTTTGAGGAAAACGAAATCCTAAAGGTAAGCGTAGAACTTTAAAATCGGTAATTTCAAAAGGTGAATGGACTTTTTAAGAAGAATTTCTTAAGATTGTATTTATCCACAGGAAGATATACCTTGAATAAGAAAAGCAACATACCTGATTCTTTGATTACTAAATTACGCTTGGGGGATTTAAAAGCATTTAAGGAAATTTATGATATATACAGGTTAAAAGTTACGCGGCTCGCTTACCGGTATTGCTTGGAGAAAGCCGATGCAGAAGAGGTGTTGCAGGATGTGTTTATGAAGCTTTGGAACAACAAAGAAAAAATCAACCCCTGTCAAAATTTTGACAACTTCATTTTTACCATCACCAAAAACACTGTTTTGGATAAAATTAAAAGCTACAAGCTGGAAAAAGAAAACTTATCGAAATATTTCGTCCATCACAAACCTGTTGCTACTGATCAAACCGAACAGCACATTCTATACAGTGAATTACAGCAACTGCTGGCTGAAGTCCTGATCGAACTCCCTCCCAAAAGAAGAAGGATTTTTGAAATGAATCGTCTGGAAGGATATACTTATCAACAAATAACCGAGGCGCTTCAAATATCAAGCGGCACCGTAGAAAAGCAAATGTCAAAAGCCTTAAAGGTGGTCAAAAAGAAGCTGACAGGTTACAAGCTTCTGGTGGTTGTGATTATCATTTTTTTAACCGCTTAAACTCCCGGGCTGTTTTTTAGTCCGGTTCAATTACGCTTGCGCCATACTTTTAACCCCGTAACCTTCCGTAACCAATCCGGCGCTTTCAAATTCACGAACAGGCCCCTGCCGGAAGAATATCCGGATATTATTTTCTACGAATGGGGGTAAAAGAGCCTTTTAATCGTAAATAAAGAAATCTTTGCTAATATGATCGATGTTGATTTACTGAAACGTTATCTGCAAAAACAATCCAGTCCGGAAGAAGCACAACAAGTGCTCAAATGGATTCAGGAAAATAAGTTATCCGGTCAGCTTCACGATCTGATGAAGCAGGATTGGAAGGCGGAACCGGGCGAGGACCCGGATATCGATTTTGACCGGCAATTTGAAAAAATTTTAGCTGGTATTCAGGTTAATCACATAAGCTTTAAGGAGCAGAAGAGGAACAGAATATTGAAGATAGCTGCGGTTTTTGCTTTGATATGTTGCGCGTCGGTCGTATTATATTACACAGGCGGCCCTCATGGTAAAGACAATGCCCCTTTGGCCCAAACGGAGATGTCTATTATCAAAAAAACTAAAAATGGAGAAAAGCTCACCACCGAATTGCCCGACGGTACCAAGGTCATATTAAATGCCGGCAGTAAGCTGGACATCAGCCCTTTTAATGACTCTATCCGGGTAGTAACCCTCATTGGTGAGGCTTTTTTTGATGTGGTCAGAGATGAAAACACCCCTTTTATTGTAAAAACACAAGGTTTGGAAACAAAAGTGTTGGGTACATCCTTTAACGTTCTGCATGATGCGGAGAAACAAAAAACTGTGGTTTCCCTCGTTTCAGGCGCCGTGAGGATAAACCCCGTGGATAATTCACCGGGTCTTAAACCCGTTGAGTTGACCCCGGGATTTGAAGTGGTTTACCGGGTAGAGCATCAGCAAATCGAGAAGAAAAAGTTCCGTTATCTGTCACGGATTTCATGGAAGGACGGCAATCTGTATTTTGATGAAGCCAACGTCAAAGACATGGTACGGCAGTTGGAAAAGTGGTATGGTGTAACTATCCATTTAAAAAATTCCCCTCAAAAGGACTGGCGGTTCAGCGGATCATTTAATAACGAACCCCTGGAAAATGTTTTGGAAGGTATCAGGTTTATGAAAGGTATTTCCTTTCGGATATCCGGCAAGGTAGTAGCAATTGAATTTAATAAATAATGTAAAACTATCAAGTAAAAAGAAGAATAAAAAGCGATACCTGCAGGTCGCGACTGCAGGTATCTTCATTGAATGTTTGTTAACGGATTTTATCCATTAAACTCTTGTAAAGTTATGAAAAACAAATTGACTAAGCTATTGCTTATGTTGTCAAAGTATTCATTTTACGGATTGGTCATACAGGTGTTTCTGATAAATCTGCTTTTTGCAGTGGATGTCAGATCCCAAAAGGCTGAAAGTGTTTTTAAGGCACGCATCAGTATTGGGTTAAAAGATGCCAGCCTGATCACGGCATTTCGTGCTATCGAGTCCCGAACGTCTTACAGATTTATATTTGACAAAGAAGATATTGGTAAAAGTGTCACAGTTAATCTGAGTGATGGCAATTCGGCAGTATCTGATGTTTTAAAACATTTATCCAAAATCTGTGATCTCACATTTAAACAGATTAACAACAATATTTATGTAAAAAAGAATACAAGACAAGGCCACGTTGAAAAAATTGAGGTGCACATCCAAACACGTGTAATCAACGGCAAAGTAACCTCCTATGAAGATGATGAGGGGTTGCCGGGGGTGAATGTGATCGAAAAAGGCACTACTAACGGAACTGTCACGGATGTGGAAGGTAATTATTCCCTTGAGGTTTCTGAGGGGGCCACAGTGGTATTTAGCTCGGTGGGCTATGTCACGGAAGAGGTGCCGGTTACCAATCAATCTGTCATTAATATCGTGATGCTGCCCGATATCCGGCAGCTACAAGATATAACCATTACCGCACTGGGATTTAAAAAGGAATCTGATAAAATGGGCGCTTCGGTCGATAAGGTTTCCGGTGATGATCTCGTAAAAGCTTCTCAGCCGGGTTTGTTGGGCAGTTTGGCCGGCAAGGCTTCGGGTGTACAAATCATTCAGTCGGCGGGCGATCCGGGAGCGGGGTCGTACATTCAAATCAGGGGTCAGAATACAATCACCGGAAGTTTTCAGCCGCTTATCATCATCAATGGTATACCGGTAGACGGGTCGGTTCCATTTCAAAGGGCCGGAAGTGGTGACACCGACAAAGGTGTGGTGCAACAATCGCGGCTTAACGACATCAATGTAGACGATATTGAAAGTATTCAGGTGCTGAAAGGGGCTTCAGCAGCGGCTTTATGGGGATCAAGGGCTTCCAATGGGGTCATCATGATTACCACCAAAAGTGGAAAAGCTTCAGAAAAAGTAAACATCTCTTTTCGCTCTACCTTGTCGATAGAAGAAGCCAATGTGATTCACCCGCTTCAGAACCGTTTTGGCCAGGGAAGTAATGGTGAGTTTCAGGAAAACTTCATACACTCATGGGGAGATCGAATAGCTGATCGTGCCGGTGGCGCTGATGTGGTGGACAATACAGGCGAATTTTTTGTTGCCGAATCCGGCGATGTGTATTATCCTGTTACTTCCAAAAACTCCCGGGAAACCTTTACCGGATCCAACATAGATGCTGTATTTCGTAACGGCCATTATTTTGAAAATGTCCTGACCCTGAGCGGTGGCAAAGACGATGCTGCCTATTACTTTAGCCTGGGTGATGTCAACCATACCGGCGTTATCAGAAACAGCGATTACAGAAGAACTTCTGTCAGGTTTAATTCAAGCAAGAATTTTGGCAAGCTACTTCAGCTAACCACCCATGCATCCTATATTACCACGACCTCTAACCGCATTCAACGGGGGAGTAATTTATCAGGCCTGGGCCTGGCATTATACCGTACACCGCCTGATTTCGACATTCGTGATTACAAAGGCGCTTACTTTCCCTCACCCGATGCCGGTGGTGTGCCATTTGCCCACAGGGCTTACCGCAATGCTTTGGGAAGTGCCACACCGGTATACAGTAACCCATTATGGATTGTCAATGAACTGGAAAATACCCAATCCATCAACCGGTTCATTATGAGCGGCGAAGCTATTCTCAGCCCGGTAAATAATTTTGATATTATAGCCAGGGCGGGTGTTGATACTTATTCCGATGAAACCACCACCTACTTTCCGGTGAATACCCGGATCAGCGGTGGTGCATTGGAGCCTGGCAGAACCGGTGCCTATGAGGAAATGATTACCAACTACACCGAAATCAACTTTGACCTCATCGGTAAATTTAACAAGAGGCTTAGTGAAAACGTGATGGCCGATTGGTTGGTAGGCATGAATTTAAACCAAAGAGAAACCCGGATGCTGGGCGGCGTCATGACAGATTTTATTGTACCCGATGGTCCGCGGGACTTTTCCAATGCTGTCAATAACACAAGAAACCCGTTTGACACCGAAATACTGATCAGAAATAGCCGCGGCTATACAAGCCTGAACCTGGACTTATTCGAGCATATATTTTTTAGCGCCTCTTTGGCCGCCGAGACTTCCTCCACTTTTGGAGATCTTTCCAATGACCTTTATCTATACCCTTCTGTTGAAATGGCCTGGACCTTTAACAGTCTTGGATTGTTTCAAAACCTTGACTGGTTTTCTTTCGGAAAGCTGAGAGGTTCTGCCGGGTCGGTCGGTGTTCAACCCGACCCTTACCGGACCAATACGGTTTTTTCTTCGGGAAGTGTACAGGCTTTTGGGATCAACCTCAACGGCGGACTGTATGGCAATGGAGCCCTCATTCAAAGTTCTACCCGGGGAAGCGCAGATTTATCTCCTGAAATTAAAACCGAATGGGAAATCGGGACAGATCTGAGGTTTTTTGACAACCGCCTGTCTACTGCCCTGACCTACTATCAAAATAAGATCGAAGATCTGCTTTTGTTGGTGCAGGTGCCTGCCAGTACAGGGTTCAATACCCAATATACCAACGCCGGATCGATGCAAAACAGGGGTTTTGAACTTGAGTTGACGTATAATATTATCAGGAATCAAAACTGGCAATGGACCGTAAACCTGAATGGTAATACCAACCGCAATGAAGTATTGGATATTGGCGGAAATGCCTCCATTGATATTGGCGGAAGTGGTATCTCCAGGGTTGTGGCCATACCGGGTGAGCAATTGGGAGTATTCTTCGATGGTGGCTATCTGCGTGATGAGAATAACGGAAGTCTCGTTTTGGATGATAACGGCTTCCCCCTGCTGGCGCCGGAATCCCAGGTGATCGGTGATCCGAATCCCGATTGGAGAGGCGGTTTTGGCACCAGCTTGTCGTACAAAAACTGGTCACTCAACGTACTTTTCGAAACCTTTCAGGGGGCTGATTTTTTTGAAGGTACCAGAAGTGTGCTGAACCAGTTCGGAACGCATGAAGATACAGGGCAGGAAATAACCCTGGATCGGGACTTGCGCAATTATGCCGGCGAGGTAATTCCAGCCGGAAGCACAGTGCGGGGACAGGTTAGAGATTTTGGTGGCGGTGCTGTTTTACTTGATGAATCCTATTATACGGGCATTGGTGGGGGGCTCAATGGTTTAATAGAGCCCTATATCACCGATGGGTCATGGACAAGGTTGCGTGAAATTACCCTCGGGTATACCCTGAAATCGGCCCGCTTCAGGGAGCTGACCAAACTGAGTTCAGTGGAATTTTATGTCACCGGAAAAAACCTGTTTTTATGGACAGATGTGGTAGGTATAGACCCTGAAACCAACCTGAACGGGGCGGCGCTTTCGAGGGGAATTGATTATTTCAACAGCCCTGGAATACGCTCAGCAGCTTTCACTGTTAAAATTAATTACTAAAAATATGACCATGATCACGAAACTAAAATATACAATTTGTACCATGGCAGTCAGCCTGTTCTTTTGCGCCTGCACCGATTTTACCGATGATCTTAACCAGGACCCTAACAATCAGGTCGATGCTGATGAGGGTGCGCTGTTAACCATGGCAGCGCTGGGCAATATGGGGGTACATGAAGGAGAATTCTCACGCATTGCCGGATTATGGAATGGCTATTTCAGAGGAATTGCCAGGCAGCCTTCTGCCTATTGGCAGTACCAGGTCGATGCCGGCACATTTTCCTGGAACGGGATCTACCAACAAACACTCGCACAATCAGAACTGGTAATTGAAAAAGCAACACAAAACAATAACAGGTTACTGACCGGTGTAGCCAAAGTGATCAAGGCAAATGTGATGGGAACAGCTACGCAATTATTTGGCGATATTCCCTATACGGAAGCGGCTGACATCGATCCATTTGAAGATCCCCGTTTTGATCAGCAACAGGAAATTTATGCCGCCCTGCTTGCTTTACTCGACGAGGCCAATGCTGATCTGCTTTCAGAAACCGGGGCAGTACCTTTGGAGGCAGATATTCATTTTAATGGTGACCCTGAAAAATGGGTAAAGGTGATAAATACATTAAAAGCAAGGTATCACCTGGATTTGGGTGACTATGCAGCCGCTTACACGGCAGCCTTGCTTGGGATTGATGATCCTGAAGCTTCCCTGATGGGTCCTCATGAAGCTATCACAGGTAAGGCCAACACTTATTGGGTATTTAACGCCTCGGGGGATTTAGGTGCCGACGGTCAATATCTCTCGCAATTGCTGGATCCTTTGGCCGGTAATTCCCGGGGAAACGCCAAAACCAACGAAGAGGCCAGGTTTAATTATTTTTTCGCAGAAAATTTTCAGACCACAGAGCTGGAACCAAATACCATGTCAACCAGTCAGGGGCAAATGTTTGACGGGGTCTTTGCCATGGCCGCTGATTTTCCATTGGTTACTTATCAGGAAAACCTTTTAACCCTGGCCGAAGCAGCCCTTCGAAACCAGGATATTGCCCGGGCCCTGGCGCATTTAAACGATTACAGAGCTTTTTTGAATGATGGTACCTATTTTAGTGAGGGTGTAAATGATGCTTTTACCAGACTGTATGACCCTTATATATTGGCTGATTTTGAAGTGGGAGGGATTGAAAATCAGGATAACCAATCAACATCCGATGCTTTGTTAAGGGAAATCCTCGAAGAGCGGTACATTACTTTTTATGGCCAGATTTTGGGATGGAGTGACGAGAGAAGGAATCGCGACGAAGCCATGGGCGTCAAGCTCACGCCAAACCAGGGGTCTCAGCTTCCGGCAAGGTTTTTAATTCCGCAGAGTGAGCTTAACTCAAACGCCAACATACCTTCTCCGGTACCGGGACTGTTTGATAGGGTGCCTGTTTATTAATTAAACTTGGGGACTTTTTCCGGGACTTTTGAATATTTTATCAATTCTTTAAGAAGGCCTCGCAACATTAAATGAGGCCTTCTTAATTATTCCTGATCCGGACTACATCTTTACTGTTTAATGTCTTAACCTGATTTACGTTCTTGATCTGATTTAATACAATTATTTACCTGTTTATTCGTAGATTTTTATGAAGCGATTCATCACAGCCCTTATGATGATTTCATGCGCCCCGGTTTGTGCACAAATCAGGATTGATGCTGATTTTGCCGGTGGCAATGTAGTCATTGACAAAATATCTTCCGATACTGTATATTTCAGGCCCGACCTTACCGGAACCCAGGGAAAATGGTTTTACTGGTATTTCAGGGCTACCAGTGAAGAGCCTCAGACCTGGTACTTCAAAGCTACTCAAACCAATATATTAACCTCGTCAGGAGCTAATTATTCAAGGGATGGGGGATACACCTGGCAAAGGATCGACCCGGATGATCATTTGAGCACAAACCTGTTTTCCCATACCTTTACCAAGGGGGATCAGTCCGTGCGATTTAGTTTTGGACAGCCCTACACCCAACGAAATTTTGAAAGATTCATTAAAAAATATCAGGGTGATTCCCAATTAAAAATATCGACTTTCTGCCACTCCGGCAAAGGCAGGGAAGTGGAGCAAATCCTGATCAGCGATTTTGAAAATGAGCCTGATTACAAGATCCTATTTGTAGCCCGGAATCACGCCTGTGAAATGATGGCCAACTACCTAATTGAAGGCATCATTGACGCCTTATTAAGCGGCGCTCCCGAAATGGATACTTTGCTGGCCAAAGCAGAAATCATGATCATTCCATTCGTTGACAAAGATGGTGTGGAAGAAGGCGACCAGGGAAAAAACCGTTTGCCAAGGGATCATAACAGGGATTACTCCGGCGCCAGCCTGTATGCTACCACAGCGGCTATCAGAAAAAAAATACCGGAATGGACCGGTAATACGCCTTGGGTTGCCATTGATTTACACAATCCCGGAATCAAAGGTGAAGGACATGAAAAGATTTTTTTTGTCGGCAAAAGTCAGCCCGCACTTCATAAGGAACAAAAAAAATTAGCCCATATACTCGCTGTTACCAGAAGGGGACCATTAAGCTTCGAAAAGGACCACAATTTTTTGACCTTTGGCGAGTCGTGGAATAAATCCACCAGTTATCAGAAGGGCTGGCCTTTTAGTGAATGGGCCGCTTCGTATTTCGGGAAAGGATTGCTGGTCACCACTACCATAGAATTTCCCTATGCCCTCAACGGCCCTCAGCCCATTACCGCCCAAAACACCCGGTACTTCGGAAAGGACTTGATTTACGCATTAAGCCATTATTTGAAGCATCACAAACCATCGAAGTGATAGTAAACGGCTAAAGAATATAGCTAATCATAAAAACAGGTTCTCGCAGACCATTTTAGTTTAAAGGTAATTTTACCTACGCCTGATTTAATTAGTCTGATAAGCTTTAGCCATTTACTTGATGATTGAAAAAATTAAAATCTGCAGGTCACCGCTCGAATTTCAAATCCTCTCCAGGTCTTGGAATGTGTTTTATAAGGCTTTTATGAATCCACTCGAGGGTTTTTGTATCATATTGATCCCAGATAGAGATGGACCTGGTTCGATAAGCGCCGTCGACGCCGATTACGCTGACCAATTTGCCATTGACGACAATGGCTATTTCCTTGTATCCCAGGGTGGTGGTGATGGTTTTGAGGAGTTTCGACCCTTTCGGTGTCAGGTGTATGTCCAATAGCCGTTTTTTTTCCGTAGGATGGTAATAAATTTCACTCAACCCGGCAAATTCTTCAAACTTTATGGCAGGTTCATTGGACAGGCAATGTTCGGTTAGTCCGTTCAGCAATACGTATTTGTTTTTGCAGTTTGACAGATCCGTGTCTACGGTCAGGAAAATCCCGGTAGCTTTTTGCCCTGAGGCAATTTCCGAAACCAGTAGTAAGACAAAGAAAATAATCCCTCTCATAGGCTTAGTGACCTGATTGCTCCCACTTTCTTGTGCTGTGATAGTGCGTGGAAAGTCATTTTAGCCCAGAAGCGAGGCCTTGGCAACCATCCGCACTCACAAAGATAAGGATTTGAAAGCAATTGTTCTACACAGAGGGTAAGGCAATATTTTGCGGCCCGCCCGTAATTTTTGATCAATTTTCTCAAAAAAACTTTTTTTTGTTTTTTTATCCCAAAAGCTGGCGGGCTGTTTTCCGTAAGAGATTCTCTTAAAATTAGGCATTAACACCTAAGCAATAGCCCCGGATGTTGGTCAATCAGGTAAAAAACTGCCAAATACTTACTACACCTGAAAACTTTGTCAAATGCTTTTGGGGAAAACTTCGGAATTGATGTTCTTGCAAAGGCTTAAAATAAGTTAAAATGAAAAAAATCATTCTGTTATGCCTGCTGCTTTGTTGTATCAAAACCGGTACCTGTAGTACTCTGGAAGAATTCTTCAAGCAGGCCGATCGACTTCTGCAAACGTATGTTAACAACGGTAAGGTTGACTACAAAAGGATGCGAATTGAACCTACCGGAATCAGGCAATTATATGAAGACATTGGAAAAATAAGTCTGAAAGGCAGGTCCAGGGAAGAAATTAAGGCCTTTTACCTCAATGCCTATAATATTATCGTCATACATGAAACTTTGTATAGCAAAAAACGCAGAAAACTTTTCAGAACATGCAAATTTTTTAAGGAGGTAAGGCATAAGGTAAGTGGGCAGCATTTAACCCTGGAAAAATTAGAGCGAAAATACCTGGTACTGAAATTCAGGGATCCGAATATCTATCATTTCCTTGGACACAGCACCCTGGGAAAAACTCAGTATCAGGAATTTGCCGTATTCCCAAAACAGGTGAATCAACAACTGGACTATATCAAAAACTAAAAGCGGGTTTCCTCCTCAAACCTGGCATCAACTTTGTCTCAAAGCCCTGGCTTTTACTGATTTTACGTCTATTCCCCCATCGATCATTTTGTTTTCGGCTTCTTCTTTGATTTGGTTGCATAATTCCTTCAAAAAGGGGTCATGGTCGCAATATTTGTCCATTTTATTATAAACCAGGTCATATTCGATTTCTTCCCAGGTGTCGAATGCTGCCAGGTTATGCTGAATCTGCACTTCCAGGTTATCCAATGCTTTGGCAAACCTGGCCTCGGGAGTTGCTGCTCCTTCAAATTCGTACCAAAGCTCATATATTTCATCGCCGGTTTCACTGTTTAAGGTATGCTTTATGTTTTCGATGGCTTGTTGTTCCATTTTTTGCTTGGCTGCTTTCCGTGCGCTTTTCTCAAAAAAGGGAATGTCTCCGGCTTCTGCTTCAATGAGATCATGGATTAATATCATTTTTAAAGTTTTTTCCAGGTTTACAGGTTGTGAGAGGTACCGATGCATTAAAACAGCCATTAAAGCCATTTGCCACGTATGTTCGGCAACACTTTCACGGCGGCCATTGGAAAGCCAGCTATGACGTAGTTCAAACTTTAACCTTTCGGCAAGCCTGATTAATTGTAGTGTTGAATGAATTACTTGTTTCATAGGATAAATTCCGATTGATAGTCATACTATGATTCCAAGTCATAGAATGACTCGGCAGAACTGGTAGACTGGGTGCATTAAGTAGATTTTGTGTAATAACAACAGCATGTATATTTACGATTTTTTTACTTCTTCAACCATCATTTTATTATAAATTTGTCGTTTTAAAAGGCAGTTATCAACATCGATAGAATAAAAGAGTGGTTGTTATAAAATCTCGCTTCATACTTTTTTGTTTACTACTAATTGCTGGCCTCACCGGGGCACATGCCCAGGACTCCACCTACCTGACTCTGCGGCCCATGCCGGGAGATGGTATCCTGTCGTTTTTGAACCGCTACGAATTACTCGATTCCTGTGACCGCAGGCACTTTTATGAAATTAACGATATCGATGAACAAGAGGGACTAAATCTGGATCGTTTATATCAATTACCTATCCGAATATACGATTATAACGGTAAGAGTATCCGGACAACTATAGGAATAAACGATTATCAACGGGCAAAAACAATTGAAACCTATAATGACAGGCTCCTGGCAAAGGGTGTAAAATCAGGGGATTACAGGACTAATGACCAACTTTGGGTACCACACCGGTTTTTTGACTGTGATAGGCTGCTGGTGGCAGAAGGAAGTGATTCACTGGCTTTAAATAATGGAAAAACCATTGATGAACCGGTTGAGACCATCATTTTTCCCTTGTTGGGTAAAGAGGATGAAGTCGTCGATATCAGGAGCGACAAGTTAAAAAATCATATTTATTATCTTGTCAGCGGGCATGGGGGGCCGGATCCCGGAGCTATAGGAAGGTACGGGGGGTATAATCTGTGTGAAGATGAATATGCCTATGACGTAACCCTCAGACTGGCCAATCACCTTGTCAGGCACGGAGCCACCATATATCTGATTGTTCAGGATGAGAATGACGGGATACGGAATGAGGTAGTTTTGCCCTGCGATTCGGACGAGGTGGTTCACGGCGGCAGTAAAATACCTTATAACCAACTGGCAAGGTTGAAGCAAAGGGCCGATGCCATTAACCGCTTATATAGAAAACACAAAAAAGAAGGGGAAAAAATTCAACGGGTATTAATATTTCACGTAGACTCCAGAAGTACCGAAGAACGTGTGGATTTGTTTTTTTACCATGCCGGCAATAGCAGGTCAGGAAAAAGATTTGCCAATAGCCTAAGGCAGCATATTGATGAAAAGTATGGTTTACACCAAAAAAACCGGGGCTACAACGGTACCGTTGCCGCAAGGAATCTTTATATGTTGAAAAAAACATTGCCTACTTCCGTGTATGTTGAATTAGGCAATATCAGAAACGAAAAGGATCAGAAAAGACTGGTATTGGAGTCGAACAGACAGGCCCTGGCCAATTGGTTTCTGGAGGGAGTCATTAAGTATGAAACTTCCGTGGCTGATTAAAAACCGGCAGGTCTTTTGAATCTCAGGATCGAAGGTTGGTTACCTTTCAGCCCAAACCGGTCTTCAGCGCCTTTGGATGCTTTGAGACCATTGTTGTCGATGCCAATCCATATTTCATCGCCGGTTAATAACAATGCCTCAGCCATCCCGTACTTGGTAGGTTCATAAAGCTTTCCTGCCGGCATGTTGCTG
Organism: Agaribacillus sp. DX54; assembly: GCF_056858335.1. Lineage (NCBI taxonomy): Bacteria > Pseudomonadati > Bacteroidota > Cytophagia > Cytophagales > Splendidivirgaceae > Agaribacillus > Agaribacillus sp. DX54. The sequence continues at coordinate 179,823 of NZ_JBXEQE010000006.1, read as the reverse complement.
GTGTATTTGTAGCTTACCTTTTCTACTACTGTCCTGGACCGGACATCTATTTTACTAATACAACTACCATTTCTTTCCAGCATGTACAGAGAGCCATTTTCATATTTCATATCAGAGAAGTCATTACTTTCAACCTCGGGTATGGTAAACTGGTTGGCAATAGTGCCATACCTCATGTCCACCTCCAGTAGAAATCTCGGTTCCCTCTCCTTGGCCAGGTATAGCACAGCGTCTTCGCAATTGACCGCAATAGCCTCCAAACCGGTATTTTTTTTCCATGTTTCCTGGTTAATACCTTTTCCTTCATAATGAATAAAAACCGATTTCATATGGTCTTTGGCGTCCAGCGTATAAACTTTGTTGTTATATTCGTTGATCAAATAAAAACTTCCGTTGCAATAGTCCAGGCCTTCCAGATCGATCGGTTCGGTCAATCCCAGGCGGATGGATCACCTTCCAGGAATTACCCTGCAGGCCGATTTCATAGATGTAGTTATTCCAGCCTTTGTCAGCCACAACATAAATGCGGCCATCCTTTCTGGCAATTCCACTCAAATCAAACCGGTTTTTTTGAGCGTTATTCATTTGGCTCAGTTCTATTAATTCCAACTCCACATACTTACCCTGACCCCAATTATATTGGGGAAGCAGGCATGCCACAACGAGTATCGCGTTAGTTTTAAGCCACTTTTGCAAAAACATGACTTATCCTCTAAAAATCAGCTAATCGATCCTGGTAATGTCAGCGCCTAATGCCTTTAAACGCCCGTCGATATTTTGATATCCTCTGTCGATTTGTTCCACATGGTCTATAATACTGGTTCCTTCTGCCGAAAGTGCGGCGATTAAAAGTGAAACCCCTGCCCTGATATCCGGAGAGCTCATGCGGATACCCCGTAGTGGCTGCTTCCTGTCCAGCCCTATTACAGTGGCGCGGTGCGGATCGCATAAAATAATCTGAGCCCCCATATCAATCAGTTTATCGACAAAGAACAGACGGCTTTCAAACATTTTTTGATGCACCAGCACTGTGCCTTTAGCCTGTGTGGCCACGACTACCACGATGCTCAGCAAATCCGGTGTAAAACCCGGCCAAATGGCATCGGCTACTGTCATGATTGACCCGTCGATAAAAGTTTCAATTTCGTAATTGGATTGTGCCGGAATGAGGATATCATCGTTGGTAATCTCCAGTTGAATGCCTAACTTTCTGAATACATCAGGGATTAGCCCCAATTGATCTACGCTTGCATTTTTGATTTTCAACGCCGATTGCGTCATGGCAGCCATGCCGATAAAACTCCCGATTTCAATCATATCCGGCAAAAGACGGTGTTCAGTACCATGCAGTTCCTTGACACCGTTAATTTTAAGAAGGTTGGAGCCAATGCCATGAATATCAGCGCCCATATCATTTAACATACTACATAACTGTTGTACGTAAGGCTCGCAGGCAGCATTGTATATCGTTGTACTTCCCTTGGCCAGTACTGCGGCCATGATGATGTTGGCTGTACCTGTAACCGAGGCTTCATCCATCAAAATATAGGTACCGTTGAGGTTGGAGGCATCTATATGGTAGAATTTGTCACTGGCATGGTATACAAATTTGGCGCCGAGTTTTTGAAAACCTATAAAGTGGGTGTCCAATCTCCTCCTTCCGATTTTATCACCTCCGGGTTTGGGGATTTTGCCTTTTCCAAATCTTGCCAGTAAAGGTCCCAGCACCATGATGGATCCTCTTAATGAGGAGGCCATGGCCTTGTATTCTTCAGTTTCAAGGATAGACAGATCCACATTTTTTGCCATGAACCGGTACGATTCCGATCCAAGTTTTTCAACTTCAACCCCCATAAGTTTTAAAAGGTCTATCAGTTTATTAACATCCCTGATGTTCGGTACCTTGTGGATGGTAACAGGTTCTTCGGTTAAAAGCGTGGCACTTAAAATTTGCAGGGCTTCATTTTTGGCACCTTGTGGTTCAATTTCTCCCCCTAGCCGGTTGCCACCTTTAATTTTGAATGATGTCATTAATTTCTTCGCCTTTTTTTTCCGTTGCCGCTTCTCTTTCCAATGTTTTCTTTTTTGGGTTTGGCGGCTTTTTCTTTAAAAAGAACTTCGAAAAGGTTTTCCTCTTTTACATTTTGCGGGTCGATATCCAGCTTGTTTTTGGAAAGCTCTTTGATATGATCGATGATTACCTGATCACTCACCACCTCTTTATTCCAGCTAGCATAAAAGGTTTTCATCAATTTACCCAGATAAATAATAAATGACTCCCTTTCTTCCGGGTCTTCGGTTTTCACAGCCTTGTCTACGATGAGTTCTATATTCCGCCCGTAGTGTTTGTATTTTATCCGGTTGACGTTGTAGTCTACCTTTTGTGGCTTTCTGCTCAGTATTTCTTTTTCCGGCTTGGGGTAGGGACTGTCAACCTCCGCCTTAAAGTCTGACATGATAAAGAGGTCGTCCCACAGCTTTTGGTTGTACTCGTTACTATCCTTGATATTGGGGTTTATCTGCCGCATTAAATCTACCAGCACAGCAGCGTAGGCATTTCTTTTTTCATTGTCGTCTACCCCGCTCATATATTCAACCAGTTTCTGAATATTCCTTCCATATTCCCTTAATATTAACCGTGGCTTCTGCGTATTATATTCACTCATTGTGATTTTTTCTTTAAAATAATGGTTTACAAAATTTAAAAATACAGGATTTTTTTTAAAACACTGGAAAATAGGTTATTATTTGATTTTAGCTGTCATGTATCTTAAGTTTAGCAAAGCTAAGCAACAACGTTTTTTCCCCAAAGTTTTCGAAGTTAACTTTTGCTTTTCTGTTGGCACCCAGATTGTCCATCATCGTCACCACCCCAAATCCAAACTTAGCATGCTCCACCTTCATACCTTCCGTCAGTCCGGAGGTATCACTCGGTATGAAATCCTTGCCCGGTTTATGATAGTTTTGTGAGGCAGGCCCGGAGGTTTTGCGGATACTGTTTACCAGGTTTTTGGCATATCGACTATGGGTACCCTGCACCTGACTGACAGGGTTAAAGTTGTTTGCTTCACTGCCCTTAAACAGTCTGTTAACTTTGATAAACTGAGGATCGATATCTTCCAGAAACCGGCTGGGTTCGCAGTTTTTGAGTCTTCCGAACCGGTATCTGTTCAGGGCATAGGAAAGATATAGTTTAGCTTTTGCCCGGGTGATGGCAACATAAAAAAGGCGGCGTTCTTCCTCCAGATCTGCACGGCTGGTTAACATCATCTGGGAAGGGAAGAGATCCTCTTCCATGCCGACCACGAAGATGTATTTAAATTCCAGTCCTTTGGCCATATGAATGGTCATCAGGGTAACCAGTTCGTTGTCTTCATTGTTATCCTGATCCACACTTGTAAGCAGGGCTATTTCCTGCAGAAATGCGCCCAGGGTTTTATCCTCATTTTCCGGATTATCCACATATTCCTTGATAGCATTCAACAGCTCCTGTACGTTTTCATACCGGTTGAGTCCTTCAATGGTCTTATCTTCATACAACGCCCTTAAAATGCCCGAATTTTTCGCGATATGCGTAGCTGCCTCAAATGCATCCTTTCTTTCTATCTCCAGTTTAAAGGCCTTGATCATGGTGACGAAGTCGGCGATAGCGTTGGCTGTTCTGCCACTGATAAAACTGTGGATATTTTCAAGCACCTCCCAGATCGACATGTCATGTTCATAGGCAGCCACCACTACCTTGTCAACCGATGCGGGCCCAATGCCACGTTTGGGCAGGTTGATAATTCTTCTCAGGGCTTGTTCATCCTGCTGGTTAATAGCGAATCTCAGATAAGCCAGTATGTCTTTGATTTCCTTTCTTTGATAAAATGACAGACCACCGATGATTTTATATTTGACATTGTTTCTGCGCAGGGCTTCTTCAATGGCCCGTGACTGGCTGTTGGTCCGGTAGAGCACCGCAAAGTCGGTGTAACTGAGCTGATGGTGCATTCTCTCTTCAAAGATAGTGCTTGCGACCAGTTTACCTTCTTCATTATCACTGGTGGCTTTGATGACTTCAATGAGGTCACCCTGTGTATTTTGCGTCCACACATTTTTTTTCAATTGTGCCCTGTTCTTATTAATCACTGAATTGGCGGCCTCAACGATGTTTTGCGTGGAACGATAATTTTGCTCGAGCTTGATGACCCTCAAATCGGCATAGTCTTTTTCGAAATTCAGAATATTCTGAATGTCAGCCCCTCGAAACGCATAAATGCTTTGGGCGTCATCTCCTACTACACAAATGTTTTGATGGACCGCTGCCAGTTTTTTGGTGATCAGGTATTGGGACAGGTTGGTATCCTGAAATTCATCAACCAGTACATACTTGAATCGTTGCTGGTATTTATTTAGCACGTCCAGGTGATCCCTGAACAAGATATTGGTATTAAACAGCAGATCGTCAAAATCCATGGCAGAGGCCTTGAAGCATCTGTCTGCATAGATCCGGTAGATATTGCCGACCTCCGGTTTCATAGCACTTTCATCATCGGCAAGATAGATGGGATTACTCAGGTATTCCTGCCAGGAGACCAGCCTGTTTTTGGCGGCAGATATTCTGTTGATTACTGTATTGGGTTTATAAACTTTGTCATCTAACCCTTTTTCCTTGACAATACTTTTGATTAATGATTTGGAATCTTCGGTGTCGTAGATGGTGAAGTTGCCCGGGTATCCCAGTTTTCCGCCCTCTGCCCTTAAAATACGGGCAAAAATTGAGTGAAAAGTACCCATCCATATATTCCTGGCCTCATTGCCCACTACACCCTCGATCCTGTCACGCATCTCTTTTGCTGCTTTATTCGTAAAGGTGAGTGCCAGAATATGAAATGGATCCACGCCCTTTGCCTTGATCAGATGCGCGATGCGCATCGTTAATACCCTGGTCTTTCCCGAGCCAGCCCCTGCAATGATCATACAGGGCCCTCCGGTATTCATGACCCCTTCCAACTGCGGCTCATTAAGGTTATCTAAATAATCCATTTTCTCTCCTGAATATATTTCGCAATTTACAAAAGCCACCTAATTTATCATCAAAAAAATCAGATAACCGACAACCCCCACAAAAATTTTTCACCCCGTCCCCCTATCGACACCTCAGTCCACCCCCTCATCATTCTTTCATTCTATCCACTCCCTCATTCCACCATTCCATACCTCCCATCATCTCTGGATTAATAACCTCTGGACCTCGCTCAACCCACGCCCCGTTGCCTTTACAAAATACACACCATTACGTAATTGCGGAAGTTCCAACGTATAGGTCTGGTTCAAAGTACTTTCCAGTATTTTTTCATAAACCACCTTTCCTTTGGTATCTACAATGGCGAGACGGATGTCTTCTTTATCCGATAAATTAAAGCTGGTATTAAAAGTATTGGTAACAATCGGGTTGGGATACAGGATAAATGTATTGGTTTCCGGAACCGGAAGATTTTCGTCACTGGTAAGGAAAAATTCGATATCATCCAGGTAGAGATTGTTACCAAATTGGTTTTCAAAGACAAAGGCTACCCTCACCGCATCATTACCTGCGTAGGCGTTTAGGTCGATGAACCCGGTTTCCCAGTCGTTTTCATACTCTGGTGACCAGGGTCGATCAGACGCTATAACACCCAGTGAGGCATCTTCCAGTACGTAAATAAGGTTATCAAAAGATTCACCGCAATTTCCGGAAACAAATATCTTCAGGCGGTCTACATAGTTAGTCACATTCGCATAAGAAAATTTGAAAGTCATGCTGGCCCTGTCGGCTTTGCTCATGTCCAGGAGGGGGCTTATCAACCAATCTTCCTCTCCTGTGTTTTCGTAGTTAAAGCCATTGATAAAAGCCGCATTATTGTCATTGCCATTTCCGTTAGCTGGTGACACCAACCAGGTTATGTCCTCATCCGGATTGAAAATCCGCCACCCCGAATTCCCTGGATTGGTGTCATCAAACCTTTCCCGTACGGGAATTTCAACCTTAAAATTATCTGTTCTTTGATTAATAACGGCGCTGTTGTTATCAGGGTTTTGGTCAGCCTGCCCGGATGGGTTGATCAAACGGAAATCGAACGCGTAGTCGCCGTCTTCCAGCGTAATTGCCTGAAATTCCAGCGTCCTTTCTTCTCCGGGATTCAGTGTAAGGCTTTCTAAACCGGTTTGCGGCTCTCCGTTTACATTATATCCGGCACTAAAGTTGTTTACAGGCACCGCGCCCAGGTTCTTGATCAGAATACTCGGTGTTACGGTATTTTCGCAAGAGATAACGGCCGGTGCGATGATCTCCTCAATACTTAAGTCGACGTCATATTGCTGCTCCGCAGTGACCCTGATGTCATCCAGATACAAATTATTACCGCCGGCGTTTTGGGCTTTGAAGGCTACCAGAACCTCATTGGCACCAAGATAATCATTGAGGTCCAGGGTGATTGTTTTCCATGCAAACCGGTCTTCGGGAACAAACGCGCCTTGCACGGATTCTGTGCTGGCAAGGTCTTCGCCGGACTCATCAAAAATCACATTTTCAAAGTTGTTACCGCAGTCGGTAGATACTGCTACGGTGAGGCGGTCAGGATTATTAGGGCGATTGGCGTAGGCAAGCCTGAAAGAGAGTGTGGCAGAGCGTGCGCCGGAAAGATCCAACGGAGGACCGATCAGTTGATCTAATTCTGCTGGGCTGTTTATATAATTGAAAAAATTGAGCATGATAGCCCTGTTATCGATACTGGTAACTCCAGGCACAGACCGGATTTCCCAGGTGATGCTTTCATCAGGGTTATCGATGATCCAGTCGGACTGAAAAATCTCAAAGTTTTCATCAATTGATATGACCGGGTCACCGCTGACAAGATAATTGAGTGACTGTATGTTATTGGTGGGGTTGTTATCGTCGCCACCATTGGTTTCTATGATCTGAAAACTTATGTCATTGCTTCCTATACTAACATCGTTTAAAGTGGCAAAACTAATGGTTTGAACATCCTGTGGTGCCAGGGACAACGTGACATCGATGGTTTCTTCTTCCAAGCCATTCACTAACAGGGTTAGCCTGGCCGAGGTGATGTCATTGGTTCCAAAGTTTTTTAGCTCGATTTCCGGGGCAAATGTATTCTGACATTGGCCGGCAGCCGGGGTGAGGATCTCTTTGATTCCCAGGTCATCAGCTACAGGTGAAGGGGCGACGAGTCCCGGAGAGGTTGTAAGGCTCTGTCTTCTTGGGCTGTTTTCTATGACGATCCTCATCCTTGCCTTTTGATCGGTGGTAAACAGATTCATGCATGCGTCATCTGTATAATCCATATAGTTTTGCACCATGCTAAGTTCACCGCAACTTTGCCGGCTTAGGTTACACCCCTCATGTTCAGAAGATGCGGGCGGGGTGTCATCACAAAAATCATCAACACTGCAGCCGCCATCCCCCCAGGTATGTCTAAGCCCAAAAAAATGTCCCAATTCATGGGTGGTAGTTCTTCCCCGGTCGAAAGGGGGTATTAATACAGGAAATGATCCTTTGGCACTTGACCCGAAACTTTGATATCTCAAAACCACACCATCGGTTAGCCTGTTGTTAGAGGCATCTTCCAGTCCTTCCAGGGAAGACACCGGGAATTGAGCAAACCCGAGCAAACCGAATGCAAGGTCGGCCACCCATATATTCAGGTAATCCTCTGCCGGCCAGTAGCTCAGTGCCGATAGTTTAGTGGCATCATTCAAGCCAAAATTCGGCTGATTGCCCTGCACCCTGACAATGCCGTTGGTCGGTAATCCTTCCGGATCCTGCCTGGCCAATATAAATTCTATCTGCATATCGTCGGCCACATCCTGAAAAACAGGCAGTGTTTCACTGGCATCACTGTTAAACCTTCTGAAATCTTCATTGATAACCTCAATCTGGGAAATAACCTGGGCATCGCTGATATTACTGCCATCACCCACTGCTTCGCCATCGTGAATGATATGTACCACGACCGGAACAGTCAGAACGAGGGCATCTCTACGGGCAGCAGCCGGTAATTTTTTTCTTTCGGTAATTCTTTTGTTCAGCCAATCCTCAAAGGATTTTTTCGATTCGAGCTTTGGATCATGGCCCCTGCGGTAGGCCTCATATTCCACGGTGCTGCAACGCTTTTGTGCAAAAAGTAACGATGGAAAGGTGATAACCAAAACGGTTAACCAAATAAAGAAACGCCAATGAATGTCTATATACTTCCCCATATACCTAAACATAGGATGATAACTATACAACTATTTTGTATAAAAGGCTCAGCCTGGTTTTTGACCCCTGAATTAGTCTGATCAGGACATTAAATTATCAGGTAATTTGGCATTAGGGTCGTTGGGATGGGTAATATTTATCGCTTCTACAGCAACAATTTCGGGTACGGATCTTTTGATTGATTCTTCAACACCGGCCTGCAATGTCATGGTTGACATCGGGCAATTGCCACACGCCCCCAGTAACTCCAGCTTTACCACATTATTGCTGATCTCCAGAATCCTGACATCCCCTCCATCTGTTTCCAGGTATGGGCGAATGTTATCAAGCGCTTTTTCAACCCTTTCCATCAGATCATCTTTCATCACCGTCTCATCTTTCATAATCTAAATATTTACTTCTACTTTTTTTGTTTTTTGCATGGATGAATTTCTGATGGCAACCTGCTGTGCAAGCGACTGCGCCAGTTTTTTAAATGATTCAGCAGTAATACCTTCTTTTAATACAGCCGGGTAGCCATTATCCCCACTTTCCCGAATGCTTTGGACGATAGGAATCTGTCCTAACATTGGTACCTTAAACTTTTCTGCCAGCTTTTTGCCTCCCTCCTGACCAAAAATGTAATACTTGTTGTCAGGTAATTCCTCAGGTGTAAAGTACGCCATATTTTCGACAACTCCCAAGACCGGAACATTAATTTGAGGCTGTTTAAACATAGCGAGACCCTTGACAGCATCAGCCAGTGCTACCTTTTGAGGTGTGGTAACAATAATGGCACCGGTGACAGGCACCGTTTGTACCAGCGTAAGATGTATATCGCTGGTGCCGGGGGGCAGGTCTATCAACAGATAATCCAACGGCCCCCAGTCTGCATCTCCGATAAACTGTTTGAGGGCCGAACTGGCCATAGGCCCCCTCCAGACCACCGCATTGTCTGATGGCGTTAGAAATCCGATCGATATGATTTTTACACCATATTGCTCTATAGGAACAATCAGGTTTTTTTCGCCTTTTTTTAAGATACCGGGCTGCTCATGTTCGCAATTAAACATCGTGGGCTGGGAGGGACCGAATATATCGGCATCAATAACTCCGACCGAGGCACCGGTTTTGGCCAGAGCCACCGCCAGATTGGAAGTAACCGTAGATTTTCCTACGCCTCCTTTGCCAGAGGCCACAGCAATGATATTCTTTACCTCCGGTAGCAAAGGGGCATTGTTCAGCCGGGTACTGGTAACATCGGAAGTCATGTTTATCTCGAGGGGAAAGTCCTCGCCGGCAATTTTACCCACCGCCTCCAGACAGTCTTTCCTGATCATTTCTTTCAGCGGACAAGCCGGGGTGGTCAGCACCACTGTAAATGAAATTTTATGGTCGCTCACTTCCAAATCCCGAATCATGTTCAGACTGACCAGATCTTTTTTTAAGTCAGGATCTTCTACCGTTCCCAACGCCTTCAGTACCGCTTCTTTGGTTACAGACATGTTTGTGTTTTAATTGTTTTTATTTGTTTCCTGCAATTTACCTACTTACGTTTATTTTATTAACAAAAGAGATATAAAATAAGTTGGGTAGGTAAGATAAATTTGTTTTTTACAAAGACAGCATCGTCGCCAATGACCATTATTCATTAACTTTGAAAAATTGTTAACCCCGGTAAATTGAAAATCAGACAAGACATCATTGATCAGGTCAAGGCCCGTGTGGACATTGTGGAAGTATTGGATGACTTTCTCACCTTAAAAAAGGTCGGTCAGAGTTACCGGGCCCTGAGCCCGTTCACCGATGAAAAGACACCTTCCTTTTATGTTTCCCCTGCCAAAGGGATTTTCAAGGATTTCAGCTCGGGCAAGGGGGGTGATGCCATTGCTTTTATTATGGAACTGGAGGGACTTTCCTACCTGGAAACCATTAAATATCTGGCCAAAAAATATGGCATTGAGATCAAGGAGGAAGAACAAACCGATGAAGAAATTGCCCGGCAAAATGAACGGGAGAGCCTGTACATTGCGCTGAGTTTTGCTAATGAATATTTCAAGGACCTGCTTTGGAACCATGCCGACGGCCAATCCATAGGGCTGGCCTACTTCAAAGAAAGGGGCTTTACCGACCAGGTTATCAGGGAATTTGACCTGGGCTACAGCCTTAATCTATGGGACGGATTGATGAAAGCGGCGCTCAGGAAAGGTTACCAAAAAGAAATTCTCGAAAAAGCGGGTTTGATCATAACCAATGAAGACAGAAGCTATGACCGCTTCAGGGGAAGAGTGATTTTTCCCATCCACAACATAACCGGCAAGCCTATAGCCTTTGGTGCCCGTATATTGGTGGCTGACAAAAAGCAACCCAAATACATCAACAGCCCCGAAACGGAGATTTACCACAAAAGCAAGGTATTGTATGGCATTCATCAGGCCAGGCAGGCCATTCGAAGTGCTGATAACTGCTATCTGGTAGAAGGTTATACAGATGTTATTTCGATGCACATGGCCGGGGTGAAAAATGTTGTTGCTTCATCAGGCACCTCGCTGACCGACGAACAAATCAAACTGATCAGCAGGTATACAAAGAATATTACGGTGCTGTTCGATGGTGATGCGGCAGGTCTGAGGGCTTCTTTGAGAGGGGTGGACATGATTCTGGAAAGCGGCATGAATGTAAAGGTCGTGGTTTTCCCTGATGGCGAAGATCCCGACAGTTATGCCAGTAAATCCGGGAGCACGCGTTTTCAGGAATATCTTCAAAGCCAATCACAGGATTTCATCAGGTTCAAGATTTCCGAATTTGCCAAAGACGGAGCGAAAGACCCGGTCAGGAAGGCAGAGACCATCCGCAATATTGTGGAAAGCATTTCCAAAATTCCTGATCCCATCCAGCGGACGGTTTACATCCAGGAAAGCAGCAAACTGCTGGATATTGACGAGTCTATCCTTATTGCCGAGCAAAATAAGATTCTGATTCGTAAACATCGCGAGCGGCCGAAGGAAAAGTCAGCCACGAAGGCGGAAACAGAGATTTTGCCGGAGCGACTCCTCCATGAGCAGGAAGAGCAGGCGGCCTTTGCCGAGTTGGACCCGTTGATATGGCAGGAGAAGGAAAGTGTCAGGATTTTATTGACTTACGGTATACATGAGGTAGACGAAAACATAAAGTTAAGTGAATACATGCTTCAGGAGCTGGAGGAAATCGATTTTAAGACCCCTGTTTACGCCGATATCCTTAACTCGATAAAAGATAACCTGAAAAAGGGATTGTGGATCGATGCGGATTACTTTTTGCGCCATGGATCTGAAGAGATCAAACAAGAAGTCATAAGCCTTACCACTGAAAAGTACGATATTAGCGAAAACTGGCATGAAATGTATAAAATCCATGTTCCAAGGGAGTCGGAAATCATTGACAACGTGATTTACACTAATATTCACAGGCTTAAAATGAGGGTTATTCAAAAGATAATCGACGGTCATATGGAACGCTTGAAACAGGAACAAGACGAGGACCAACAGGAATCCTTGCTGAAAATCATCTCATCCTACAAGAAAATGGAAATGGAAATCGCCCATGTACTTGGCAATGTAGTGGCAAGATAAGCTTGATTTCACCGTATTTTAAGGACATTGACCCAAATTCATGATGTTTCCCGGCTATTTACCTTAAATACTGACTTAATCCTATTAAATTTGCATTGTTTTGGATGAATGCCAGAAATAAATATGAATAGCGACATTAAACTTGATACCATTGAAGCAGCCATCGAGGCTATAAAAAGGGAAGAGGTTATTATTGTGGTGGATGATGAAAACAGGGAAAATGAAGGTGACTTTATTTGTGCTGCTGAATGCATTACACCCGAAATTGTCAATTTTATGGCTACCCATGGCAGAGGTTTGATCTGTGCCCCGGTAGTTGAAGACCGCTGTGAAGAACTGGGACTGGAATTAATGGTCGGTAACAATACCGCCCTGCACGAGACGCCTTTCACCGTTTCAATAGATCTTATAGGCCATGGTTGTACAACCGGCATCTCAGCAAGTGACAGGGCCAAAACCATCAGAGCCCTTGTAAATCCAAATACAAGACCGGAGGATCTGGGCAGACCAGGCCACATTTTTCCACTTAAAGCCAAATCCGGTGGGGTATTACGCAGAACCGGACATACAGAGGCAGCCATTGATTTTGCCAGGCTGGCAGGCTTTCAGCCGGCGGGGGTCCTGGTGGAAATTATGAACGAGGACGGTAGTATGGCGCGCTTGCCGGATTTAAGGAAGGTGGCTGACAGGTTTAATCTTAAATTGGTTACCATCAAGGATTTGATCGCCTACCGTCTGAAAAAAGAAAGTCTCATCAGGCGGGAGGTTGAAGTAAACATGCCGACCTTGTACGGTGACTTTCATCTTGTAGCCTACACACAGACAAATACCGGAGATACCCATTTAGCGTTAGTAAAAGGTAAATGGGAAAAAGATGAGCCTGTGATGATAAGGGTACACTCTTCCTGTGTGACAGGTGATATTTTTGCCTCTTTTCGTTGCGACTGTGGCAATCAGTTACACAAAGCCTTGAAAATGGTGCATGAAAATGGCAAGGGAGTTGTGCTTTATATGAACCAGGAAGGAAGGGGAATTGGTTTAATAAATAAGTTGAAGGCCTATAAATTGCAGGAAGAAGGGATGGACACGGTGCAGGCTAATATTGAATTAGGCTTTGACATGGATAACCGTGATTATGGTGTAGGCGCACAGATATTGAGGGATTTGGGCGTAAGTAAACTGAAGCTTATTTCCAATAATCCTAAAAAAAGAGCAGGATTAATAGGTTACGGCCTGGAAATTGTGGATAATATTCCCATTGAGATTGAGCCCAATGAGCATAATGAAAAGTATCTTAAAACTAAAAGGGACAAAATGGGGCATAAGATTTTGAAAAAATAGATGGATTAACCAGGGGAGCGTATGAAAAATTTTATTTTTGTTTTACTGATCGTATGTATCACCGATGCGGCGCTCCGGGCGCAGACATTTCCGTCAGATATATGGCACGAAGGAAAACTGATTACCATTGATGAGGATACTTTGAGGGGAAGGGTAAAGTATGATCTGGACAACGATCTGATACAAATCGACTATGCCGGTGGTATTTATACCTATGGGGCGAGGAAAATACTTTATTTTGAAATTTTTGACGAGTACTTTGAAGATTACCGGTATTTTTACGCACTTCCTTATGAAACCTCGGGCAATTACAAAGTTCCGATTTTGTTTGAGGTTTTGTACGAAGGCCATCTGACCCTGCTATGCCGGGAATATATCTCCACTGAAACGGTACCACAGTTTAATCCCTATGGCGGGCGTAATATTTACAGCACCTTTAAATTGTCATACAATTACTACTTTGTTTCCAAAGAAGGTAGAATAACCCAGTACTATCTGAAAAAGAAAGATTTGCTTACTATTATGAAGAAAAAATCCCCGGAGGTAAAGCAATTCATGAAAAACAACAATTTGAAATATGACAAACGCGGTGATTTGGTACGAATTACCGCTTATTACAATTCTTTGCTGGATGCTTGATTTCTTGCTCAGGTTTGATTACCTATGCCAAAAAATTAAGTAACCCGAACTATGGCCAAACCTTTGATTTTAGTTTCTAACGACGATGGTATTACCTCGCATGGGATAAGGACATTGGTAGATGTAATGTGCGAACTGGGAGAAGTAGTGGTAGTTGCTCCCGACAGCCCCCAGTCCGGTATGGGACACGCCATTACCATAGGCAATACATTGAGACTGGATGAAGTCGATATTTTCAAGGTAGCCAGGTCTTATAAGTGTTCGGGTACCCCTGCGGATTGTGTCAAGCTGGCTAAACACCAGATTTTAAAAGACAAGAAACCCGATCTGGTGGTAAGTGGTATCAACCACGGAGGCAACACTTCGATCAGTGTCCTGTACTCAGGCACTATGTCGGCCGCTATTGAAGCAGCTATTGAAGATATGCCCTCCATTGGCTTTTCACTTTGTGATTATTCCTCCAAAGCAGACTTTTCCCATGTCACCGACTATGTTTACAAAATTGCCGAGCAGGCACTGCGTAACGGTATGCCAAAAAACACGGCCTTGAATGTTAATTTCCCTCCCAAAAGAAATGAAAGGATAAAAGGCATTAAAATCTGCAGGCAGGCCAGGGCCAAATGGCAGGAAGAGTTTGACCAACGCCTCGACCCCTACGGGCGCAGCTACTTCTGGTTGGCAGGTAACTTTGTGAATTTCGACAAGGGCGAAGATAACGACGAATGGGCTATTGCTAATAATTACATTTCTGTCGTGCCTTGTCAGTTTGATATGACAGCCCACCATGCCATAGGTCAGTTGAATAATGATTGGGATATTTGAGGGTCCCGTGTCCCGGGTTACAGGTTCCCCATTCGGTTTTACAAAGTATGCCGCAAGCATCTCGTGGCTGTCCCACAACGTTTTCAACAAAATTCTTGACCCCTGACCCCTCTCCCCTCATCGAGCTGAAAGGCACAACCAAGCCACTTCCCCTATCCGATACCCTTAACAATCAGAGGATGCGATGATTTCATAATCGCGGGCCCAAAGGTGTATCCCCTAAAATAATTGTCCATTGTTAACTGTCAATTTCCAATGGCGCCTTTGAGCATGCCTTCAATTCAGTGGTGGCTCCGGTCATAGGAACATAGGAAGGAGAATATTCGGCGAATGAATAATTGAAAATATGCGATTCCTGCCGGGGGTGGAAAGGCCCCATATCACCAGATAATTTATAATTATTCTAAATAGCACGCCTCTCTATCACAACAATATCTAAATATCTTGATAATCAGCTTGTTAAATAATAAATCGATACCGGTCTAATGTATGTTTTTTGTTGAAAATGTGCTAGGAATAAATTTGAAAAAAAAAGATCGCATAGTACATTTGCATCGATCTTAAAAACGCTTACTAACAGTATGGCCGAGAAAAAAATTAACGATCATATGAGGAGATTTTTGCACCCAAAAGCTTTAAAGCTATTTTTTACACTGGTACTATCCATTTTCATTTTTCAGTCTGCGATCTCGCAGGATGCTGCCGCCTCCGGTGAAATACCTACTGATGAAGAATCCATTGCTGCAGGAAAGGCCTTATTTCAGGAATTGTGTACAGTATGTCATGCAGTAGATAGAAAAGTGGTAGGGCCTGCTTTAATGAATGTTTATGAAAGAAGGGATTTGCCGTGGATCATAGCCTTTGTGAAAAATTCCCAAAGGGTAATCGCAAGCGGTGACCCCTATGCGGTGGCTTTATACAATGAATATAACAAGACGCAGATGAATAATTTTGATTATTTGTCTGATGAAGAGATTATTAATATAATAGCCTATGTCAAAGATGCCACAGAGAATCCTGCCACACCTGCCGTCGCCGCTGGCGAAGATGCAGGTGCACCTAGTGCCGGAACGGCTGGCGAAGGAGGAATTCCTTCCCAGTACCTGACAGCAATACTGGTAGGTTTACTGGTAGTCTTAGTAATTATCCTGGGGGTTTTGGTGCTGATCATTTCAGTTTTAACCAGATATCTGAAGGAGAAAAAACAATTGGATGAAGTTGACCAGGAATTGCTTGGTCAGAAGTTGGAATTCGGGAAGTTTTTTACTAGCTCAGGATTCTTAGGTGTGCTGGTGTTTTTATTTGCTGCCATTGCCTTTAAATCGGTTATAGACGGACTATATAATATAGGTGTCCAGCAAAATTACGAACCCACCCAGCCCATTGCTTTTTCACATGCTTTGCATGCCGGCGAGTATGAAATCGATTGTAACTACTGTCATACCGGGGTAATGAAAAGTAAAAATGCTAATATTCCTTCGGCCAACATATGCATGAATTGTCATGGGCAAATACTGACCGAGTCATCTGAAATCGCCAAGATATACGAGGCACTTGACTACGATAAAACCACCCAGACCTATGGTCCTAATCAAAAACCAATCGAGTGGATTCGGATCCATAACCTGCCTGACCTGGCATATTTTAATCATGCCCAGCATGTAAATGTCGGTGGCATAGAATGCCAGACCTGCCACGGTGAAATACAGGAAATGGTTGTAGTTAAACAACACTCGAACCTTACCATGGGGTGGTGTATCGATTGCCACAGGCAAACAGAGATAAAAACAGTAGGAAACAAATATTATGACCAGTTGGTGGAATTACATGAAGCCAGCAATAAAGAACAGTTAAAGGTGAAAGACATTGGAGGGCTGGAATGCTCCAAATGTCACTATTAAATAATTTGCGAAATTTTACAGTCGGACTTGACTTCCATATATAGATCATATGAAAGAATCTAAAAAAACATATTGGAAAGGTTTGGAGGAGCTTGCGCAGGATGAAAGCTTTGAAAAGTATGCGAAGAAGGAATTCCCCGAATACTTACCGGTTAATCTTCAAAAAGGTGGATTTGATGAGGATGAGGGTAGTAGCAGAAGGGATTTTCTGAAATTAATGGGGTTTGGCGTAGCAGCCGCTTCATTGGCGGCTTGTGAAGCACCTGTGCGAAAAGCCATTCCGTATTTGAACAAACCTGTAGATATTGACCCGGGAATACCCAATTATTACGCGTCCACTTATGTGAACTCAGGTAATTACTGCAGTATAGTTGTGAAGACGAGGGAAGGGCGTCCCATTAAGATAGAGGGTAACACCCTTTCGCCTGTAACCAAAGGGTGTGTCGATGCACAGGTAGAAGCATCGGTTTTATCCCTATATGATGACGCCAGGCTCAAAAAGCCGTTTTTAAGAGGGGAGCCCTCGTCATGGAGTGAAATTGATAAGGACATGATAGATAAGTTGAGATCGATTAGCTCCTCGGGAGACAAGATCTGTCTTGTCAGTAATACAATTTTAAGCCCGACAACAAAAACTGTTATTGCAGATTTTCAAAAGAAATTTTCCAATGTTCAGCATATCGTTTATGATACATATTCATCGGATGGAATAAAATTAGCGCATAACAACTTATTCGGAAAACCAATACTTCCTTCTTTTGATTTCGGCAAAGCAGATGTTATTGTCAGCTTTGCGGCTGATTTTTTAGGAACATGGATTTCTCCTATCGAATTTACCCATCAATACATACAAAACAGAAAATTGGGTGATGGTAAAAAGACGATGTCCCGCCATTATCATTTTGAAGCTAATTTATCCCTGACCGGAGCCAATGCTGATCACCGTATTAAGGTAAAACCATCCCAGGAAGGGTTGGTTGTAGCACAGCTATATAATTTTCTTGCCAAAAAAGCCGGGGCACCAGGGTATAATATTTCAAAGGTAGATATCGGGTTTATTGAAAAAGCAGGTAACGAACTCTGGTCAAAACGAGGTAAATCGCTTGTAGTTAGTGGTTCGAATGATCCGTCTGTGCAAACAGTGGTTGCAAGAATTAATGATCTTCTGGGAAACTATGGAAAAACTATCGACATAAATACCCCTGTCAATTACAGACAAGGGAATGATGGGCAGTTTGCTGATTTCATCAAAGACTTACAAGGAGGGCGCGTGGGTGCGGTTATTTTCATAAACGCGAATCCGGTTTACAATCATCCTCAGGGTAGCGACATCGCTTCGGGCCTGGAGAAAGTCAAATTAAAAGTATCTACTTCCGACAGGATGAATGAAACCGCCGTTTTGTGTGATATTGTGGCCCCTGATAACCACTTCATGGAATCATGGGATGATTCGGAGCCCAAACCCGGATATTATAGTCTCACTCAGCCAGTCATCAGAACTTTATTTGATACCAGGCAAATTCAGGAAAGCTTATTGACCTGGTCCGGTAATTCTGAAAGTTATTTTGATTACCTGCGAAATAGCTGGAAAAACAAGTTTTATGATAAAGATGACTCCGAGTTGGGTTTTCAAACTTTTTGGGATCAGGTGTTGTATGATGGCGTGTACAAACATGTTACGCCTCAAGAAACAACAACGGGTAATGATGAGAATTCCACTGATGAACCCCTTGCCATCATTGAAGATTTAAGTGCGCAGTTTTTAGAGATTAACAAAAATTATAAAGCCGATAACAATGGTTTTGAATTGGTTTTGTATCAAAAAGTAGGACTTGGAGACGGTGGTGTACAAGCCAATAATCCATGGCTTCAGGAAATGCCTGATCCAATTACAAAAGCCACATGGGATAACTATGCGACCATGTCACTAACCGATGCCAAGTTCCTCGGTGTGGTCATGTCGGCTGAAGGAGATACTAATTATGTTAACATTACGCTGGAAGGCAAAACGATTAAACTTCCGGTTTTGATCCAGCCGGGTCAGGCAGCCAGAACCATAGGAATAGCACTTGGTTATGGAAGGACGCATGCCGGTAAGGTAGGAGATAAAGTGGGCGTGAACGCTTATCCCTTAGCCAGTGTTTCGAAAGGTGTGATAAAATATACGGTTCATGAGGGTGTTGATTTAGCCATTGACCCTGAAAAGACCAAAATTGCGAGGACCCAGACCCATCAAACCATCATGGGGCGCCATATCATTCAAGAGTCCACTTTGGATGCCTATCAAAAAGACCCCTCAGCCGGAAGGGTCCATCCAAAAATTGCCACAAGTGAAGGATTCAAGGCACCGCAGAAAATCACGTTATGGAAGGGGCATGATTATAACAATCATCATTGGGGACTGATCATCGATATGAATTCATGTACAGGATGTAGTGCCTGTATTGTTGCTTGTCAGGCTGAAAATAATATACCGGTTGTAGGAAAGCAGGAAGTGTTAAACAGGCGGGAAATGCACTGGATCCGTATTGACAGGTATTACTCAAGTAATGAGCCTGAGGAGGGACTTGGAAAGATACAAACTTTGCGATCATTAGAAGAGCCTTCTGATAACCCGGAGGTTACATTCCAGCCCATGATGTGTCAGCACTGTAATAACGCCCCCTGTGAAACCGTGTGCCCTGTAGCCGCAACAACCCATAGCTCTGAGGGGTTGAACCAGATGACTTATAACCGTTGTATAGGCACAAGATATTGTGCGAACAACTGTCCCTACAAGGTGAGAAGGTTTAATTGGTTTAAATATCACGACAATGATCAGTTCGCGGAAGCCAATCCTTCTATGAATTCCAATCTTGGCAAGATGGTTCTTAACCCTGATGTGACAGTCAGGTCGCGAGGGGTGATGGAGAAATGTTCTTTGTGTGTTCAAAGAATTCAGGCTGGCAAACTTAAAGCTAAAAAAGAAAACAGAAGACTTGTTGATGGTGAAATTACCACAGCCTGTACCAACTCCTGCCCTGCGGATGCTATGATATTCGGAGATATGAATGATCCTAACAGTAAAATATCCAAAGCACTAAAAATTAAAGCCAAAGATAAAACAAATGTAGAGGTCGGTGAACCGAGGGCCTATCACGTGCTTGAAGAATTGAATGTTAATCCTAATGTCTTTTATTTGACCAAAATCAGAAATAAGAGCTCGGAGGGAGAAGAAGCTTAATAAAAAGTAATACAAGTACAAACTAAGAATTATATGAGCGTAACTGCATCAGTTCGTAAACCTTTGATAACCGGTGGGAAAACAGCCCATGATGTTACTGAAGATATTTGCCGTCAGGTAGAAGGAAAACCTACACAATTGTGGTTAACAGCCATAGCCATCTCCCTCGGTCTACTCGCTGTAGGAACGTATGCCTTATTGGTTACCTTATGGGAAGGCATTGGTAAGTGGGGGCTGAATAAGACCGTTGGCTGGGCATGGGATATTACAAATTTCGTCTGGTGGGTAGGTATTGGTCACGCCGGCACCTTGATATCTGCTATCTTGTTACTATTCAGACAGAAATGGAGAATGTCTATCAACCGCGCGGCAGAGGCCATGACGATATTTGCTGTAATTTGTGCCGCACAATTTCCCTTGGTACACATGGGAAGATTATGGGTAGGCTTTTATTGGGCTCTTCCGCTTCCAAATACTTTCGGATCGTTGTGGGTGAATTTTAACTCCCCATTGTTGTGGGATGTATTCGCTATTAGTACTTACTTTTCAGTATCCCTCGTATTCTGGTATATTGGTCTGATCCCCGATTTTGCCACTATCAGGGACCGTGCAAAAAATAAAATATCAAAGGCTATTTACGGAGCCCTTAGCTTTGGCTGGGACGGTGCAGCCAAAACCTGGATGAGATATGAGTCTGTGGCGCTGATCCTTGCAGGATTGGCTACGCCGCTGGTACTGTCGGTTCATACCATCGTTTCTTTTGATTTTGCCACTTCAGTGATTCCGGGCTGGCATACAACCATATTCCCGCCCTACTTTGTGGCAGGAGCGATATTCTCTGGTTTTGCCATGGTACAAACATTACTTTTGGTAACCAGAAAGGTTTATAAGCTGGAACATTATATTACGATTAACCATATAGAGCTCATGAATATTATCATCATGGTCACTGGCTCTATTGTGGGTATAGCCTATATTACTGAGTTTGTCATTGCTTTTTACTCCGGCGTAACGTATGAAGAATATGCTTTCATCAATCGTATGACAGGCCCTTACTGGTGGGCATACTGGTCAATGATGACATGTAATGTAATCTCACCTCAGCTATTCTGGATCAAAAAGATCAGAACCAACCTGGCCGCTACCTTTATTCTCTCAATCGTGGTAAATATCGGCATGTGGTTTGAAAGGTTTGTTATCATAGTCACTTCGTTACATAGAGATTTTATTCCGTCCAGTTGGGCTATGTTTACCCCCACATTTTATGATATTGGCGTATACACGTTCACATTTGGACTATTCTTTACGGCTTTTTTTCTGTTTGCAAAGTTCTTCCCGGTGATAAACATGGCGGAGGTGAAATCTATATTAAAATCAGATGCTCTCAAAATAGAGAAAAAGGAAGAAATAAGAGAAAAGCAAGAAATTTAAGATTTAGAAAACAAACAAATGGAAACCGGAAAAAACTATTTGGTTGGCATTTACGAGGACGAGGATACCCTCGTAAATGCCATAAAACAGGTTAAGCAAAGTGGCATCAAAATTCATGAAGTGTTTACGCCTTATCCTATCCATGGACTGGAAGACGTTTTGGGTTACAGAAGATCGAGATTACCGATTGCCGCTTTTCTATTCGGCTTAACCGGTACCACCCTGGCCCTTACCATGATGTTTTACATGATGGGAATTGACTGGCCTATGAACATCGGGGGAAAGAATTACACCCCCTTACCCACTTTTATCCCGGTTACTTTTGAAATGACAGTGCTGTTGTCAGCCTTTGGTATGGTTGGGACTTTTTTTGTAGTCAGCAATCTGAAACCTTATGGAAAGCCTAAGATTTTTGACATAAGAAGCACAGATGATAAACACGTAATGGCCATCGATCTGGCCAATAACTACCTATCCCGGGAAGAAATTTCATCAATCCTGAATCAGTCAGGTGCCTCGGAGGTGAATACCAGGAATTTTGATTGAATGAGCTTAAAAATAACAAGCATGTTTATATATAGTAAGTTGCGGTTTTATATAGGTTTTGTGGGAGTAGCCCTGTTAACATCCTGCGGTGCCGGTGTTGATGACCCCGGAAAGGAATACGCCCCAAATATGTACCATGCAGTCCCCTATGAACCGCTGAAGCAAATTAAAGACGTGGATGCAGGTAACTGGGTCAGTTCTCTCGATGACGGACAGGGAGAGTATTTCAGCTCTAACCCTATCAACCCGGACAGTATGAATATGAGAGAGCCTGTTCCCAATACAGTGAGAAGAAGTGAGAAAGGTTACCTGCCCTATCGTATTCCTAAAGACAGCATTGCCTGGGCTGCGGCTAATTTGAAAAATCCACTGGACTCCACCCAGGCTATCATCGGGGAAGGCCAGGTTTTATACACTAAATTTTGTGGTCCATGCCATGGAGCCAACGGAAAAGGGGACGGTAAAGTTGGGAAGGTATATCAGGGTGTGCCATCGTATTCATCCAGGCCGGTAAAGGATTACAGTGAAGGGCATATATTTCATGTCATTACACATGGTATAAGACGAATGGGAGCGCATGGATCGCAATTGAGTATTGAAGAACGCTGGAAGGTAGTAAGATATGTTCAGCAACTGCAAAATCAGTAACTTTTAAAAGATTTCACTTGGGGCCTTTCAGGCCGTCAAAAATAAACATGATGACAGACGAAAAATTTGAATTTACCGGAGATCTTAAAAAGAAAACAATCATCTTTCTTATCGTTGGGATCGTTGCCGTTGTCCTGGGCATCATCCTGATCAATACCGGAGGACACCACGGAGAGGAACATGCTGCCGAACATGCGGTCGAGGCCGCAGGTCATGCAGAAGCCGGTGGAGATCATGGTGGACATGGTGCCGTTTGGTTAACACGTGTGAAAGCCAATTTATGGATCAACAACGTATTTTTTGCCGGTCTGGCGTTAATTGGTGTTTTCTTTGTAGCCATTCAATATGTGGCGCAGGCAGGTTGGTCGGCCTCGATTAAAAGGGTCGCCGAACCTTATGGCTATTGGCTACCGGTTGCAGGAGGGTTGATGTTAATACTATTCTTTTGGGCAGGACATGATATTTTCCACTGGACCCATGACTATCTCTATAACGAGTTCCTGGAAGATGGCTCACCTAACCCTGACTATGATCCTATCATCGCGGGAAAAACCTGGTACCTGAGCCTGCCATTTTTCCTGGGAAGAATGATTGTGTTTTTTGCGGTGTGGTTTTTAATGTTTCTGGCCATAAGAAAACAGTCCCTGCTGGAAGATATTCATGGGGGTGATCAGTACTGGAGAAAAATGGTGAAACTATCTGCTATTTTTATTGTCATCTTTGCAGTTTCTTCCTCTATGGCAGCCTGGGATTGGGTAATGTCTATTGATACACACTGGTTCAGTACAATGTTTGGTTGGTATGTATTTGCCAGTTGGTGGGTTGCCGGATTGGCTTCTATCACCTTGCTCATCTTGTTTTTGAAAGACCGCGGATACCTTAAAATGGTCAATTCCAATCATTTACATGATATGGGCAAATTTATTTGGGCTTTCAGCATTTTCTGGACCTATATCTGGTTTTCACAGTTTTTGTTGATCTATTACGCCAATATTCCCGAAGAGTCTGTATACTTTGTAGAAAGGCTTACCAGTGACCATTACAAGCCGATATTTTATGTGAATTTAATACTAAACTTCTTCCTGCCCTTTTTGTTATTAATGACGAGAGATGCAAAGCGCCATGCGATATTTCTGAAATTGGTTTGCATTATTATCATTTTCGGTCATTGGCTTGATTTTTACCTGATGGTTACACCGGGGGTTATGAAAGAGAACGGTGGGTTCGGCTTTCTTGAGCTGGGCATGCTTCTGGTTTTTGCCAGCGCTTTTACCTATGTCTTGTTCACCCAATTGGCAAAAACACCGCTGGTTGCCAGAAATCATCCAATGATGGAAGAAAGTATGCATCATCATATATAGCTGTTAAAAAAACAAATTTGATAAATTAAGGAGATATGTTAACATTTGCGATAATTGCAGGACTTTTATTACTAGTGGTTTTATTGCTGTTGCTCTTCAGGATCAACGCGCTAACCGATGTAATGAAGACAGAAGGGCAGAGAAGGGCATCGACCAGCAACAAGGTGAATGCGGTTTTAATGATGGTATTTCTCATTGCAGCCGGGGCATTATTCTTTTGGTATTCTATTGCCAGGCAAAATGAGTACAAATTACCAGTCGCTTCCGATCATGGGATAGTCACAGATAATTTATTCTGGATTTCGACTATAGTGACGGGTATCGTGTTTATCCTTACACATATCCTCCTGTTTTGGTTTTCTTACAGATATCAATACAAGAAAAACGCCAAAGCCCTTTACTATCCTGAAAACAACAAACTGGAGATTTACTGGACGGTTATTCCGGCCATCGTTTTAACCGGATTGGTTTTCAGTGGTTGGAAGGCCTGGACAGATATTACTGACAAGGCACCTGAAGGTGCGGAGGTTGTTGAGATTGTAGGGCAACAATTTCAATGGACAGCCAGGTATCCTGGAAAGGATAAGCAACTGGGCTCCTTTGATTTCCGGATGATCGATGAGATAAATAGTCTGGGAATTGATTTTAGTGATAAATCCTCCTTTGATGATTTTATTCCAAGAAAAATATTCTTACCGGTAAATAAACCTGTTGAATTTAAGATCAGGGCAAAAGATGTTTTGCACAGCGTTTATGCACCGCATTTCAGATTGAAAATGGATGCGGTACCGGGTATGCCTACGAGATTTTGGTTCGTACCGAATAAAACCACGGCCAAAATGCGGGAAGATCTGAAAAATAGTGGCAATCCGTTCTGGCAGGAAATCGATCCCGATACCGGTGAGCCAAAATGGAAGAATTTTAATTATGAATTGGCCTGCGCAGAAATCTGTGGCAGGGGGCACTTTTCCATGAGATTGTTGATTGAGGTTGTGGAAGAGGTCGAGTACGAGAAATGGTATGCGGAGCAGAAATCCTGGCTCTCAATGAATGAGGATTACCTGTCTAAAGTACCCGCTAATTTAAAGGAATTGGCAGCCATTTCTGCTGGAATTGAAAATAGTGCAAACAATTAAATAGTAAATCAAAACCAGGCCATTAGAAGGCTGTAAGTTTCTAAAATATAAGATCCATGGCAGAAACGATAAGAACTATCGAAGACACAAAACATGCGCATGAAGATGAGCATCATGATGATCACCACGGAGAAGGTAACTTTTTCACAAACTATATCTTCTCCCTGGACCATAAGGTCATAGGAAAGCAATTCCTTTTTACAGGGATGTTCTGGGCTATAATCGGTGGAGGAATGTCTATCCTTTTCCGGCTTCAACTGGGTTTCCCTAACATGAACCTGGAATGGCTTAAACCAGTGCTCGGCGAATGGATTACCGCCGAAGGAAAAATCGATCCCGAGTTCTACCTTGCACTGGTGACCATGCATGGTACGATTATGGTATTTTTCGTACTTACAGCCGGGTTAAGTGGTACTTTCAGCAACTTCTTGATTCCGCTTCAGATAGGTGCCCGTGACATGGCTTCCGGTTTTATGAATATGTTGTCATACTGGTTCTTCTTTCTTTCCAGTGTGGTTATGTTTGCCTCTTTGTTTCTTTCTACCGGCCCTGCATCCGGCGGTTGGGTGATTTATCCGCCGTTGAGTGCATTGCCTGATGCAGTGCAAGGTTCTAAGGGGGGTATGACACTTTGGTTGATTTCAATGTCTTTGTTTATTATATCTTCCCTGTTGGGGGGTATTAACTACATTACCACCATAATCAATCTCAGAACCAAAGGCATGTCCTTTTCAAGATTGCCCTTGACGATATGGGCGTTTTTCCTGACGGCTGTCATCGGATTACTCTCATTCCCGGTGTTGTTTTCTGCAGCACTGTTATTGATTTTTGACCGGAGCTTCGGTACGAGTTTTTACCTTTCAGACATATACATTGCCGGGGAGGCGTTGCCAAATACAGGCGGAAGTGCGCTGTTGTTTCAACACCTGTTCTGGTTTTTAGGGCACCCTGAAGTGTATATTGTTATTTTGCCATCGTTAGGCATTACTTCTGAGATCATATCTACCAACTCCAGGAAACCGATTTTCGGTTACCGTGCTATGGTAGGCTCATTGTTGGGTATTACCATACTGTCCTTCGTGGTATGGGCGCACCACATGTTTGTGACCGGTATGAATCCGTTTTTAGGATCTATTTTCATGTTCCTGACATTAATTATTGCGGTACCTTCTGCGGTAAAAGTGTTTAATTACCTGACGACCCTTTGGAGAGGTAATATTGTATTTACACCGGCTATGTTGTTTTCAATAGGGTTGGTTTCGTTCTTCATTTCAGGAGGTTTGACCGGTATTTTCTTAGGAAACTCCGCCATTGATATTCAATTGCATGACACTTACTTTGTAGTAGCACACTTTCACATTGTGATGGGAAGTGCCTCCTTCTTTGGCATGGTGGCCGGTATCTATCACTGGTTTCCCAAGATGTTCGGGCGCATGATGGATGATAAACTGGGTTATGTTCATTTTTGGCTAACCTTTATAGGCGTTTACCTGGTATTTTTCCCGATGCATTACATTGGTATTGCAGGATTCCCAAGAAGATATTACACGTTTACGAATTTTGACGCCTTTTCATCATTCACAGATTTAAATATGTTTGTGAGTGCGGCCGCCATCATCACCTTTGGAGCGCAGTTTATTTTTGTATTCAATTTTATATACAGCATTTTCAGAGGCAGACTGGCATCTGAAAATCCCTGGCGATCAAATACGCTGGAGTGGACAACACCCAGATTTCCTGGTCATGGTAACTGGCCTGGTGAAATTCCTACAGTTTACCGATGGCCATATGACTATAGCAAACCGGGAGCTAAAGAGGACTTTATACTTCAGACTGTTCCCTATTCCCAGACTCCTGAGTCCAATTTACCGCATGAAAACGAGTTGATTGAACAGGAGGAGGTGAAACAAGAAGGCATTATTGTGGATGAAGCGAGTGAGGAAAGATAATTCGTTCTTCCAAAAAATAAGCTTTACAACTTTAATAGCAGTCTATTTTCTTATACTGGTTGGCGGCATTGTTCGTAGTACAGGGTCGGGAATGGGATGCCCGGATTGGCCGAAATGTTTCGGTCAACTAGTGCCGCCGACAGATGTTGGCGAGCTTCCGGAAGATTACAGGGAGATTTACGCGGCCAAAAGGGCTAAAAAAAATGAAAAGTTTTCAGGCTATCTGGAGGCATTGGGATTTACACAATTGGCTGACAAGATCAGAAATGATAAATCCATCCTTGTAGAGGCTGAATTCAATAAATATAAAACCTGGACTGAATATATAAACAGATTAGTGGGGGCAGTAATAGGCATATTGATTTTTGGAACACTGGTTGCTTCGGTTGCTTACAGGAAAACGAGCCCTAGAGTTTTTTACTTGTCGGTCGCATGTTTTCTCCTGGTGTTGTTTCAGGCATGGATAGGATCCATTGTGGTTTCTACCAACCTGTTGCCCTGGATGGTTACGATACACATGATACTGGCGATGGTAATTATGTTTATGTTGATATACCTCGTTTATTATACAGGTAAAGGTGATGTTCAATTAAAATGGAAAGGCTCACACAAGATGCTGAATCTATTGTTTGTAATCAGTATTATTTTAACGTTTAGTCAAATTATCCTGGGAACACAGGTACGGGAAGCCGTAGATGTCATAGCTGCCAATTTTGAATTTGCCAGTCGTGACCAGTGGATTGCAAACATCGGTATCGAATTTTTGATTCACCGGTCTTATTCATTGTTAATCCTGGTATTACATGTTTATCTGATATATTATCTCATCAAAAATATTACTGAAAAAACCGGAAGGTTTTACAATTTAACAAAGTTACTGTTGCTGGTTGTGCTGATCGAAATAATTTCAGGGACCTTGATGGCTTATTTTGCTATTCCGGCAGTGCTTCAGCCGGTGCACCTATTGGTTGCCCTGGTCATTATTGGCCTTCAGTATTACCTTCTTTTACATGCAGGAAATTACACTCGTGTTCACCCTCGAATAGTTACTAAAGTATGATTACCGCTACTTCGAACCATATTAACCTGTTCAAAGAACTGAGAATAAAGTCAAAGGCCTATTTTGAGCTGGTTAAGTTCAGGTTATCTTTTCTGGTAGCATTTTCTTCAGGATTTGGTTATGTCCTGGGTACCACCGGTAGGCTGGACTGGCAGGTGCTCATTATGTTGTGCCTGGGAGGTTTTATGATCTCGGGTGCTGCGATCATTATTAATCAGATCATTGAAAAAGATCTGGATGCAATGATGACCCGTACCCGTAACAGGCCACTGCCTACCCGTAAGGTTACTGTAAAAGAGTCCATCATTCTATCGGGAGTTCTGGGCATTCTGGGGCTGGCTATTTTGCATCAGTTCACTAATCCGTTGACCACCTTCCTGTCATTTGTTTCTATGATATTGTACGGGTTTGTGTATACGCCATTAAAGCGGGTAGGGCCGATAGCCGTTTTTGTAGGGGCCATTCCCGGGGCATTGCCGCCACTTTTAGGATGGGTTGCCATAACCGGTGTCATAGATGCTAATGCCCTGATTTTATTTGGAATCCAGTTTATCTGGCAGTTTCCACATTTCTGGGCCATTGCCTGGGTATCGGATGAGGATTACAGGAAAGCCGGTTTTAAGTTATTACCCGGCAGGGGAAAAAAAGACTTGCATACGGCATTTCAAATTATGACATATACATTGTTTTTAATTCCGCTGGGCTTGTTACCAGCCAAATTTGGCCTTACCGGAATAAATTCAGCCATAGTGGCGACAGTCTGCGGGGTGTTGTTCCTCGCGCAGACTTTCAAGTTGATCAGGGATTGCCTTCCCGGGAGTGAAAGTGAATCCAGAAAATCGGCGCTGGGCATTATGTTTGGTTCTTTCGTTTATTTGCCGGTTGTTCAAATAGCGTTTTTGTTAGATAAGGTTTAAAGATTATGGAGATGGAAATGAATATTGAAAATAACCTGGAAGCAAGAGATAAAGTCATACAGCCACTCGCCATGCACCCTAAAAAGTTTGCGTTGTGGCTATTCATTATTTCTATTGTCATGATTTTTGCGGCCATGACGAGCGCGTACATTGTAAGACAGGGTGAGGGTAACTGGTTGGATTTCAATTTACCGGATGTTTTCTGGGTAAATACAGCAGTGATTTTGCTGAGTAGCCTGTCTATGCACCTGGCCTACAGCGCTGCGAAAAAAGATAATATAAATACATTGAAGATAGCAATGACTTTGACTACCGTGCTTGGGGTTGCTTTTTTAATTGGACAATACCTGTCATGGAATGCACTTAAAGTCCAGCATGTTATCTTCTCCGACCCCGGAACGCCGGCAGGTTCTTTTGTTTATGTATTCACAGGACTGCATGGGTTTCACCTGGTAACCGGTGTCATATTTTTAATAATCGTACTGATATCGGCATTCAGATATAAGGTACATTCCAGGAATATGGTCCAAATCGAGATGTGTGCAACATATTGGCATTTTTTAGATGGACTTTGGATTTATTTGTTCTTATTTTTGCTAATGAATCATTAATTTAAAAATAGTTTTATGTCTAGTACAGCAACAGTAGTTGGCTCACGGTCTGAAAATCTGTGGAAGGGGGGAAAGTCTCCTTTTAAAGCAAGCTATGGTAAGCTCATGATGTGGTTTTTCCTACTCTCCGATGCTTTCACATTTTCAGCATTATTGATAACCTACGGATTGATCAGATTCAGTAACCCCGCCTATACCGGCAGTGTGGAAGACTTTCAATTTTCCCAGGAATGGTGGCCTATTCCTGAAAAGGTTTTTGAAGCAGTGCCATTTTTGCATGGAGTGCCTTTGCCACTCGTTTTTGTCGGTATTATGACCTTTATTTTGATCCTGAGCAGTGTTACTATGGTACTTGCCGTGGAAGCAGGACACAGGAACGACCGGAAGGCTGTGGAAAAATGGATGTTATGGACCATCTTCGGTGGGCTCACTTTTCTGGGCTGCCAGGCGTGGGAATGGTCACATTTTATTCATGGTACCGATACAGGAACCATAGCCAGGTTTCTGATTGACGGGGAGTGGGTGACAAAAACAGTTCATGGGGCAAATCTGACAGTCAATGAATATGGTCCGCCACCTTTTGCTGCCCTGTTCTTTTTTATCACAGGATTTCACGGAACACACGTAGCCAGTGGTGTACTGCTTAACTTTCTTATCTTTTACCGCGCCGCCACCGGGTACTATGACCGGCGGGGACACTATGAAATGGTTGAAAAAGTAGGATTATACTGGCATTTTGTCGACCTGGTTTGGGTATTTGTGTTTACCTTTTTCTATCTTGTTTAATAATCTGACATAAATTCTTTTGATATGCAAAGTGAAGAAACCAACAAAGTTGCTGTTCAGCCGCCTGATAAGGAGAAGATCCGTAAAATCTGGAGAGTTGCACTCATTCTGGGCATTGTAACTGCCTGTGAGTTCGCAGTGGCTTTTATTTTGCCTCCGGAATACAGAATGATAAAAATAGTCACCTTTATTTTGATGACCGTTGTAAAGGCTTTTTATATTGTTGCAGAGTTTATGCACCTGGGACACGAGGTGAAATCGTTGATTTACTCGATCTTGATTCCCATGGCCTTCGTGGTTTGGTTACTTATAGCCCTGATTGTTGAAGGAGGTTCTATTTTAATAGTAAGATAATAATTTCATTCAATAAAAGTATCGAAAGGTTCATGGTTCTTTGATTACCATGAGCCTTTTTTATTTCGTTTTACCAATGCCCTGAAGAATGAATAAAAACCTAAAGGCAGTATTGCTTTTGATCATATTGATGGTGCCGGCATTGATTTTTGTTTTCCTTAAAATATTTGGCGTAAACGAATATGACTTACCGGTTTACTACAAAGATGGGATTGATACCGTCTTTAATGATTGTGAATTTCAGAAAGGTCAGCACCTGATCCCGGATTTTTCCCTTCCGGATTATACCGGGCAGGAGATCAGCCGGGATTACCTTACCGGAGCTGCTCTGGTAGTATATTTTACACAAGATCTTTCGGATCCGGTCAGCCACCGCGTAAACATGGCCCTTGCCAGGGTGCAGGGCTCCTTGCCAGCGTCGAACCAAATCAGAATTTTGACTATACAACCCCAAAAGGACACCTCAACGGCTTTACAATTAAAAGCGGTGGCCGGCAAGTATGGAGCCAGAAAGAATACCTGGTATTTTGGCTATGCCAACCCGGTGTACACCAACCAACTGGCCCGGTGCGGATTTGTCATTGACTTCGATGCAATGATTGACAATATTAATAATACAATTGTGCTGGCCGATCATCAGGGAAGCATAAGGGGTTATTTCAATGGATTGGATGATAGTGAAATCGAACGGTTGATCGTAGAGCTTAAAATTTTAAATCGTAATCGGAAATGAAAACTGTAGTTGATAAAGAAGTTAAATACCGTAAGCTGATAATAGTTTTGTCGGTACTGATTCCTGTTGTAGTAGCGGCTTTGTTTGGAATAAGGATCGATGGTTATGACTTGTCATTTTTGCCACCTGTATATGCCACTATCAATGGTGTGACGGCCGTATTGCTTGTCATAGCCGTGGTGGCCATAAAAAATGGTAACCGTAAGACCCACCAGAATTTAATGACGGTGTGCATCTTTCTTTCCGCGCTGTTTTTGATTTTGTATGTGGCTTACCATATGACCAGTGATTCCACAAAATTCGGGGGTGAAGGATGGGTGAAAGGGGTGTACTTTTTTATTTTAATCAGCCATATCCTGCTTTCAATTATTATCATTCCCCTGGTCTTATTTACCTATGTGAGAGCTTTGGCGGAAAAATTCGATAAACATAAAAAACTAGCCAGGATAACCTTTCCCATATGGCTTTATGTCGCTGTTACGGGTGTGATTGTCTACATAATGATCAGTCCTTATTACACATGAAAGTATATTATTTGATGAATAATCACTATTTTTGTAAATAAAGCAGAAAATTGAAAAGGTTTAAAAAAATATTGTTAAAACTGGTTTTGGCGGGTGTGTTGCTTGCTTTGGATTTGACTGGTTATGCCCAATGTGCCATGTGCAGGGCGAGTGTTGAGAATAATGCCAGTAACGGCGACACGGCGCTGGCCAGTAGTTTGAATAGCGGTATTTTGTACCTTTTTTTTACACCCTATCTGCTGGTGGGGATCGTTGGATTTTTATGGTATTATAATAGTAGGAGAAATGGCAGCAAATAGAGGTCTTATATCGGCCATGTTACAGGCAAAATGCCCGAGGTGTAGGGAAGGAGATATGTTTCAATGCTCGCTGTTTAATATTACCAGGTTCAGCAAGATGCACCAGACCTGTCCTGATTGTCATCAAAAGTTTGAGGTGGAGCCCGGCTTTTTTATTGGAGCCATGTATGTAAGCTATGCCATGTCTGTGGGTTTATTCCTGATTACGGGCCTGGTACTCTACCATTTATTCGATGACCCCGAACTGTGGGTGTACTTAACGGTGATCACCATCCTGGTTATTGTCTTGTTGCCTTTTCTCTATCGATACTCACGGGTGCTTTATTTGTATTGGTTCGGAGGTGTCCATTATCGGCAAAAATATAAAACAACCCGGTAGGCTAACCCTTTTTAACGCCACGATTCGCTGTAATTCGGTCACACTCCCACTTCCTGTTTGAGAAATTTGGCAAATTAATTGCAGTCAGTTATTAAACTTTCCTTCATAAACTAAGGTATGTCAGTAAATTTCAATTAAAAACATTTGCCTTCTGCCGAAGTATTTTAAATTTGTTAAGGATTGAAGATGTAATCACTTGGATTTCAGAACGGTATTAAGTGACAAAGCTTTATTGTATGCCACAGTATTGTTGGCAACAGGGGTGGTTTTGTGGTTGTTTTTTGACCTCAGGATACAAAACGACCCTTATTTTACCGATAATATCAAATCCAACATATCAAGGGAACTGAAAATCCTGGAACAGGATCTGGATAAGGTGGGCAACCGCATTACCGATAATCCGGAACCAAGGTTTTTGACACTCAGGGTTCCGACCAAATATCCCTATTACGTTTTCAATGACCGGGCGCTTACCTATTGGTCAGATAATAAAGTGGTACCCGGTTACAATTCCCTGAAGGGTGATTATCGTTACAAGTTGGTGGATCTGGAAGAAGGGCAATACATCGTCTTCAAAAAGGTTGTCAAAAAAGGCGAACAGCAACTGGAATTGTATGGTTTGATTCCCATATATTTTCGCTCTAAAATCAGTAATCAATATTTACAGTCACGGTTTAATTCAGAAATCTTTTCAGACCCCGATATTAAAATTTATACCACCCAAGGTGTTGGAAATGATGTGATGGTTGATGAAGGACCGTACCTGTTTTCTGTTTCCTTTGGAAGGGAGTATCAACTGCAAAACCATCCATTGCAATACCTGGTTTTGGCTATTCTGATGGCAGGAATCGTTTATTTGTTGATGTGGATAAATGGGATTTTGAAGTGGTTTGTCAACGGCGGAAATGTGCTGGGGGGATTTTTGTTTTTCATCATCAGCCTGGTAGTAATCCGTTCCATCATGCTTTGGCTAAGTTTTCCCTTCGGTGTTATTGGTTTTGACATTTTTAACTCCCGCTATTTTGCCTCCTCCAACATAAATCCATCATTAGGTGATTTATTTCTCAACGTGCTGGTTTTGCTGGCCTGGGTCAATTTTCTGTTTCAGTACTACTTCCGCTCCAAAATTTACCGGCAACTGATTAGCCTGCGGGGAACCGATAAAATCATCATTTCTTTTAGCTTAATTTTTGGCAGTTTCTTCTTGCTTTTGGGTGTTTATGAGTTGATGATGAACATGCAGAAGCATGCGCAATGGTCTATCGATATCAACGAAAATGTTAATTTTTCTACCCCTTTGAAATGGATTAGCCTGCTGATCTTCTTCATGGGGGCTGTGGGGTACTTTACCTTATCTCACATCGTATTCCGGACATATATCAAACTTAATCAACCCGATAGCAAAAATATTCTGGGACAAATGGCGGTAGCGGCTTTACTGTTTATGGCCTTGAGCCTGTTTATCGAATGGCCTTTCATTTTGCTGGCTGTTGTTCACGGCCTGTATTTTCTGGTGGTTTATAAATTATTCCTGACCAGATATCTGGTTAAAATCAGCTACCTAACCTTTATTTACTTTTTTGTATGCGCCATAGCCTGTTCAACAGTCGGTACCTATACAATTTACAAATTTAGCAAAGTAAAAAACCTCTCGGAAAAACAAAATATTGCCGCCCAGTTACTGGCAGAAAAAGATTTTCTCGGTGAGTACCTGATTAATGAGGCAGTTCAGAAGATTAAGGATGACATTTTCATAGGGATCACCTTCTCCAATTTGTTTTCAGACAAAGAGAGTGTCAGGCAAAAGATCAGGAGAAGACACCTTAACAATTATCTCGATCGCTATGATATTGATATTTACCTTTTTGATCAACGCGGCGTTCCTATCGAAAATGATCGTTACATCGAAAACTACTACCAGTTTCGCGAGAGATATTCCGTGCGGCAGTTAGAAACAGAATACGAAAATATTTATCTGGTCAATAGTTTTGAAACTGACCTGGAAAAGGGATATGTGGTTTTTGTTCCCATTTACTACGAAAGGTTCAGGTCAAACGTGGGCCATATCATATTGAGCCTGAAACTTAAAAGGGTGATACCGAACAGCGTTTATCCTGAATTACTGGTGGATCAAAACCAGTCGGCAGCAACCATTGAGCGGGACTACAGCTATGCACTCTTTAAAGACGGCGAACCCGAGTATACGTCGGGTCTGTTTAATGCGAGTAATGATTTTGAACTGACCGACTTACAAAAAGATAAACTTTATGAGACAGGTATTGCTCATAGAAAAATGTTCTATTTGGGTGTAAGGGGGGATGACAATAAGACCATCGTCATATCGTCAGAGGCCTATCCGTTCAAGGATATTCTGGCGAATTTTTCTTTCCTGTTCCTTCTTTTGGTTTTTGTGATCCTGTTGGTAATCGTTTTTTATGCTATAAAATTTGAGTTCAAGGGTACCAATCTGAATCTTGCAGCCAAAATTCAGTTGTACCTGAATTTTGCATTTTTCCTTCCCCTGTTTGCAGTAAGTATTACCACGCTTAGCCTGCTGAATTCTTCTTACAAGGATCAACTCAAAAATGAGTATTATGCTAAAGCAGAGAATCTGAGCGGAAACATTTCAAGCCTGCTGGAAAGCTATTTCACCAATCAGACCAGCAAAGAAACCTTGTCTAATAAACTGGTGGAAATAGCAAAATTTGCCGAGTGTGACCTCAATCTTTTTAATGTCAACGGAAGACTGATTGCCTCTACACAGCCGCTCATTTATGAAAATGGGTTATTATCCCAATACGTCCATCCCGTAGCCATTGAAGCGGTCATCGAAAACGGAGACAGGTTGCTGCTGGATGAGTCTGTGGGGTCATTGGAGTTCAAAAATACTTACTATGGTATTAAATCATTTGAAACTGGTACGGTTATCAGCATTTTGAGTATTCCTTTTTTTGAATCCGAAAGTGAAAGGGATCAACAGATCATCGAGGTTTTATCCAATATTATGGTGACCTTCACTTTTATTTTTATCATTTTTTTGGCACTCTCATATTTCGCTTCAAGGTTTCTTACCTCACCGTTGCGGTACATCAGGCAAAAGTTAAAAAAAATATCCCTTTCAGATACCAATACGCCCATGGTTTGGAATTCTGACGATGAAATAGGGCTTTTGGTGGGAGAATATAATAAAATGCTTGTCAATCTTGAAGAAAGCAAAAAAGCCCTGGCCCGGTCGGAAAAGGAGTCTGCCTGGCGGGAGATGGCCCAGCAGGTAGCTCATGAGATTAAAAACCCCCTGACACCCATGAAGCTAAACCTGCAGCATCTGAAAAGAACTTTGGAAAATAATGGCAGTGAAAATGACGGTTATACCAATAAATCTATCAATAACCTGCTTCATCAGATTGAAACATTAAATGATATTGCCACCTCATTTTCAGCTTTTGCCAAGATGCCCATCCCTAAAAATGAGCGGTTGGAGTTGACCGGGGTAGTAAAAAGTGCCGTAAACCTACATGCCAATGATCAGGCTATCAGGCTTATGACGCAGCTTGAGAAAGGTCCCATTTATGTAATGGGTGATGAAAAGCTGTTTGGCCGTATTATCAATAACTTAATTATCAATGGAATCCAGGCGGTACCCCCTGAAAGGACTCCTGAAATTGTAGTAAAACTAATCAAAATCAATAAGAAGGTGGTCATTGAAGTACAGGACAATGGCCTGGGAATAAGCGAAGACATCGCTAAAAAAGTGTTTATTCCAAACTTCAGTACCAAAGAATCCGGTTCAGGCATTGGTTTAGCCATCGCAAAACGTGGTATTGAACAAACCGGAGGCAGTATTTGGTTTGAAACCGATATGAACAAGGGGACTTCTTTTTTCATTGAATTACCGATGGTTGATTAGTGACTGTGAAATTTGGTTATTCCATATTATTACTACTACATTTGATTTCTTTTTCAGTTCTTGGACAAAGTGAGGGGGAGCGGTGTATATGGGTAAAAACCTTTGGTAAGCCTTTTATGGCGGATAGTTTGACGATCTCTCCTGAGTCGGTAAACTTTCCTCATTTTAATGATTCGCTTATTCACTATCAGTATGATATGAATACAGGTCTCATCGAAATTGCAACCACCCCGGGCATAGACTCGCTGTTGGTATGTTTCCGTGTATTTCCGTTTAATTTAGGCAAAACCTATTTCAAAAGGAGCCTTGCAGTCTACGATTCAAATGCCTTTTTTAAAGAGCAGCGCAAAACCGGAAGTGGGCTGGTCAATCGGAGGGAAGAACTGTTTTCATCCCCGGGTTTACAAAAGAGCGGCAGCATCAGCAGGGGTATATCGTTTGGTAACAATCAAAATGTGTTTGTCAATTCATCCCTGAACCTGCAGCTAGAGGGAAGGTTATCAGATGATATTAATATAAGGGCGGTCATTTCCGATCAAAACGTACCTTTTCAGCCACAGGGAAATACCCAGCAACTACAGGAATTTGACAACGTTTTTGTGCAATTGTACAACAGTAAAGGGTCTTTAACGGTGGGCGATGTGGTTTTCAGAAATCAACCCTCGCAGTTTATGCGGTATTACAGGAATGTTCAGGGCGGTTTACTGGACCTTAACTACAAAATCAATGACCGGCACGAAAGCAGCACACAGGTAGGAGCGGCGGTGGCAAAGGGTAAGTTCGCTTCCTACCGGATCCAGGTGAATGAGGGAGTGTTGGGCCCTTATCAGGTCCGTGGTCCGAATAACGAACGTTTTATCATTATCATGGCTAATTCCGAAAGGGTCTATCTGGATGGTAAGTTGCTGAAAAGGGGGTTTAACTATGATTATGTCATTGATTACAACCTGGCAGAAATTACCTTTACCAACAAGGTTCTGATCACAAAATTCTCCCGGGTCAGGGTGGATTTTGAATTTGCAGACCGGAATTACAGCCGTACCGTGTTTAACGCCAGCCATGGACAAAGTCTAGGTAATCTTGATTTTTTTATTCATACATATAGCGAAAAAGACAATCCCAACCGTTCTTTAACCTTTGATTTGACCAACGAAGAAAAGCAGCGCTTCAGCGAGGCCGGCGATCGGGTACCCTTAGCTATCGCTGATCCTGGCGACAGCGTGGCTTTTAACGAAAATATCATTCTCTATAAGCGCGTCGATACGACTACCCTGGATAATCAGACATTTACTATCTTCAAATTTTCAGCCCATCCCGACAGTGCTTTTTATAATGTTTCATTTACGGAAACTGGCTCCGGGGAAGGGAATTATATCCAGCAAACCACCACTGCCAACGGCAGGGTGTTCGCCTGGGTAGCCCCGTTGAATGGCGTACCCCAGGGGAATTTTGAGCCGGTACGGGTACTGCCTGCACCTACTAAAAAGCAGTTAGTAACCATCGGATCATCCTATAAGATCAATAAAGTTGGAAAGGTTTATGGCGAAATAGCATTCTCTGATCAGGACCTGAATTTATTTTCTGAGCTCGATACGGATGATGATCATGGCTACGCGGTCAAGTTTGGCTATGAAAGTGAAAGCAAACCGGTAGGTTTTTTGGACGGCTATAAATGGCAAACGGTCATTGATTATGAAATCGATGACAAAAACTTTGTCCCCCTGGACAGGTTTCGTTATATAGAATTTGACCGGGATTGGAGTTATAACCCCGAGGAAGAGGAGGCTGTCTTCGATGACCATATCTTTAATTTTTCCACACAACTGGCCAGGGACGATTTAAACCGGTTGAATTATCAATTAACCAACAGAAGAAGGGGAAATCAGGTGGATGGTTTCCAGCACAAAGCCGTTTTTGCCAGGGAGCTGGGAAAGCTACAACTGTCGTCTGACTTTTTTTTGATGCACAATGATCAACGGGAACTAAGATCTGACTGGAGCCGGTTCAACCTGGATTTACATTGGAATTCAAGGTTTTTGATACCGGGTTACACCTATGCATCAGATAGAAATGAAGTCAAAAATATCAATACGGACTCCCTGATCAGCTCAGCCATGAATTTTGAGGAGCACAAGTTGTATCTGCGGAGTAATGATACGTTAAAATCAAATTTTGTGATTGACTATAGTATCCGCGAGGACAAATCCCCACACCTTGGACTGCTGGAAAAAAGCAACCACGCCGAAACAGCCAACCTTGGATTCAATGGCTCTATTGGGAAAAACCACCAACTAAATACCCTGGTTACTTATCGGACTATCGATAATTTTCTGGTTGAAGAGCAGGCGCCTAAACGGGAGGAAACAATTATGGGACGATTGGATTGGAGAGGAAGGTTTTTTGACCGTGTGATAAATACCAATCTTACTTATGCCATTGGCAATGGAAGGGAATTAAGGCGGGAGTTTGCATTTTTACCTGTTCCAACCGGTGAGGGGACCCATACCTGGCGCGATGACAATAATGATGGAATACAGGGTTTGAATGAATTTTTTGAAGCCATCAATACCGATGAACGCAACTTTATAAAAGTGCTGCAGCCCACCAACGAATTTATTCAGGCTTATACCAATAACTTCATTTTTCGCATGGATGTAAAATTGCCGGTCTCCTGGAATAGTCAGCCAGGTTTCAAAAAGTTCCTCTACCGTTTTTCAAACAACACCTCCATTAATATGTTGAAAAAATTCACGGACGACGATTTGACAACCAGACTTGCCTCATTTTTATCTGATATTCCTGAAAACCAACTCATTTCAACCCGTGAGTCCATCCGGTCGACTTTGTTTTTCAACAGGTCTCAACCCAGGTACGGTTTTGACCTGACTTATTTTATGAACCGGCGAAAGCAGTTGTTAACCGGCGGATTTGAAGATACTGAGGACAGGTCTGTAAATCTGAATACCAGGATCAACTTAAAAAGGAACTGGGATTTCCGGATACAGGTGAAGCAGGCTCAAAAGTCCAACAACTCTGATTTTTTGATGGAAAGAAATTTTTTAATCACGGAACAATCCGTTTCGCCCCTGATTTCACTACAACCCCGGGATAACCTGCGTGTCAGCGGTGGTTACACGATGACCCACCGGAAAAACACGTTGTTAACAGACTTAGAGGAATTTGCCGATGTCAATGAATTCAACTTCGATATGCGCCTGAGCAAAGTGAATAAGAGCAACCTGGGGATAAATTTCAGGTTGATTGAAATCCAATTTGAAGGGAATGAAAATTCGGCCTCAGGCTATGAACTGTTGCAGGCGCTGCGACCCGGCACTAATCTTACCTGGCTCATTAACTGGCAGCAAAAAATTGCTGGTGGTTTACAGTTAAGTGTGAATTATGAAGGGCGTAAATCCCCGGACAGGGGTGTGGTTCATATGGGGAGGATGCAGGTGAGGGCGTTGTTTTAAGTTGTGGAGGCGCCAGGGGAGAGGTGTCAGGCGTCAGGTTGCAGGGTTATGAGTTTTGCTGTTGCTGTATGCGCTTGTGGGGTAAGGTTTTAACTTGTCTTGGGTTCATTGAAGTTGAAAACCTCGGTCATTTTCTGCTTCGGATATGGCCTGCACCTTGGTTGTAATTCTCTATCATGTATTTGATGTTTCTTCATTTTTTACGATGCGCATCATTTTATTGGCAAATACAAAATCGTTAAGCTCTTTTACGCGGGATTTCATGATGTTTTGATCGGAGCCTTCCCATACTTTTTCGCCCTCATGTAAAAACATTACGTAATCACCGATTTCCATGACCGAATTCATGTCATGTGTTACAACAACCGTGGTGATGTCATATTCTTCTGTGATTTCCTTGATTAAATTATCTATGGTGATAGCAGTTTGAGGATCGAGCCCCGAGTTGGGCTCGTCGCAGAACAGGTAGCTTGAATTATTTACAATAGCCCTTGCAATACCCACCCTCTTTTTCATACCCCCGCTTATTTCAGAAGGCATTTTTTTGTTTACATTTTCCAGCCCAACCCTTTGCAGACAAAAATTAACCCGGTCCAGTTTTTCATCCATAGGCATTTCTGTCAAAACGTTTAACGGAAAAATAACATTTTCTTCCACATTTTTAGAATCAAACAACGCACCTCCCTGAAAAAGCATGCCGATTTCTCGCCGGATATCTGTTTTGAGATTTCTGTTGGCATGCGTAAAATCCCGGTTGTCATAATAGACTGTACCCTCATCAGGCTTGATCAGCCCCACAATGCACTTTAACAAAACACTTTTACCCGTACCACTAGCGCCTATGATTAAATTGGTTTTTCCTTTCCGGAACACACCGCTTATCCCCTTGAGTACTGCTTTACCATCAAATGATTTTTTAATATTTTGAATTTCAATCATATTTTGCAAAGCGTTAAAGCAGTAACTGGGCTAGTAAATAATCTGCCAGTAAGATGGCGATGCAGCTATTGGTTACGGCAATGGTACTGGCTTTTCCCACTTCAAATGCACCTCCGGTTGTGTAGAATCCTTTGTATGAGGAAATAGAAGATACCAAAAAAGCAAAAACGAAAGACTTAATCATGGCAAAAGAGACGTTAAATTCAATAAAATCCACTTTTAACCCATAAAGATAATCTGCTTCGGTAACAATGCCTGTATAAACCCCGGCCAGATAGCCTCCCATAATAGACAAAAAACCTGCAATAACCACCAGCATCGGATAAGTTATCAGAGAAGCCAGTATTTTAGGGAAAACCAGGTAGGAAACCGAGTTAATACCCATTACTTCCAGGGCATCGATTTGTTCTGTAATCCGCATGGTGCCCAATTCGCCTGCAATGTTTGACCCTACCTTCCCCGCAAATACAATGGCTGTGATAGAAGGGGCCAGCTCGAGTATGGTAAGGTCACGGACTACCTGACTGATGACATAATCGGGAATCAAAGGGCTGACAAGGTTATACGCAGTCTGAATGGTGGAAACAGCACCTATAAAGGTGGCTACAATGGATATTAATATCAGCGAATTAATCCCGATATTAATGCATTCATCCAGGGTGAGCGCTACATAGGTTTTAAATTTTTCCCTGTTTACGAATAAAGAACCAATAAAAAGGATATACTTTCCTATACTTTTCATGCAAAAAAGCGTCGTCTTTAATCAGACAGCTAAAATAATAGATCAATAGGTATTATCGAGTAATCTTCTGACTTATTTGGGAAAAACATGAATAATTTTATCCAAATCTTAAATTTTTTATTCCAGGCAGACTTTTTATATTTGTTGCATATTTTAAACTAAAAAGTTTACTGGGTTATGAGTATGTTATTGATTATCGTTGTCTTGTTTGTCCTGGCCATTGTGTCGCCCTGGATTTTCCCTAACAGAATGGTCAGTGATAATGAACACGACAAAGAAGCATAAATAAATTCATTTAACTCAAAAGGGCCTCAATTTCTTTTTCTGAACCGAAGTTGAGGCCTTTTTGTTCTACACAATCTTTATAAATTTTTCAACTGATGCTGGTTTCCTTCAATAATCCCGCATATGAATAAGCTTATAGTAGTAACCGGCGGCACAAAAGGAATAGGCCGTGCGCTCATAGCCAGGTTTTTAGCCGAAGGGTTCGATGCAGCCACCTGCTCGAGAAACCCGCAGGATCTTGAGCAGTTGAAGGAAGAAATGGCTGCCAGCTTTCCCACCTCACAAGTTCATGCATTGCCGGCTGATCTGTCCGGAAGAGAGGAGGTGATGCAATTTGCAGAATTTGTCAAAGGGATCGACAAGCCTGTAGAAATATTGGTTAATAATACAGGTATTTTCATACCGGGTATGATCCACCAGGAGGAAGAAGGTGTGCTGGAGGCCATGATGAATAATAACCTCTACAGCGCTTACCACCTTACCCGGGCGCTGGTTGCAGAGATGATAGAAAGAAAACAAGGGGATATCTTTAACATTTGTTCAGTGGCAAGCATCCGGGCTTATCCCAACGGAGGTTCTTATTCCATTTCAAAATTTGCTTTGCTGGGTTTCAGCAAGGTATTGAGGGAAGAACTAAAAGAGCATGGGATAAGGGTGGCAGCCATATTGCCCGGGGCCACCCTCACGGCTAGCTGGGAAGGTGTGGCGCTGCCGGCAGAAAGATTCATGAAGCCGGAAGATGTTGCAGAGGCTATCTGGTCGGCTACCCGGTTATCGAGGCAATCTGTGGTTGAGGAGATTATCATCAGACCTCAATTGGGCGATTTATAATCCATACATCCATACATCGAAAACTTTATATACAATGCGTCGAAACATCTCATCAGGTGCGGAATGGGAAGACATGGTAGGCTATTCACGTGCCGTAAGAATAGGAAATCAAATAGAAGTAGCGGGCACTACTGCGGTTGTTAACGGAGAAGTTGTAGGGGTTAATGATCCTTATTTGCAAACCAAATGCATCCTTCGAATCATACAAAAAGCCCTTGAAGAGGCCGGTGCTTCCCTGGAAGATGTAATACGCACCCGGATTTTTGTTGTGAACATGGATCATTGGCAGGCTGTCGGTAAGGCCCACGGGGAGTTTTTTAAAGAAATAAAACCGGCCGCGACTATGATTGGAATAAAATCGCTAATAAATAAGGATTTGCTAGTGGAGATTGAAGCCGCGGCGGTTCTATTTAAAAGTGGGAAGAAATAGCTGCTTTTTTAGTGCAAAATAATTGGATTATAATTAACATTAATTTCATATTTTCTTTCTTTCAACCTAAGGTTCTGTAAGCATGACACACATTTTTGTAATAGGGTTGTAATACCTGGGTAAAAAAATATATTTTTGTTACCAAACGTTAAAACACAACAAACAATTCAGGTAATTAACAGTTAATTTAAAGGGTTGTGTTACATGTTAAAAATGTTCACATGGAAGGCATAAAAACTGAAGAAGCATATTCCAAAGAGTATTGTAGTAGCCTCACAAAATATCAAAGAAGATTATCGAGGGAAGTTAACATCGGTGGATTGCCTTTGGGGGGCACCAACCCGATAAGAATACAATCCATGACGACTGTCGATACCATGGACACTGAAGGTTCGGTAGCGCAGTCTATCCGCATGGTGGAAGCAGGTTGTGAATATGTGCGGATTACTGCACCAAGCCTGAAAGAGGCGCAAAATCTGGAAAACATCAAAAAAGAGCTGAGGTTAAAAGGGTACGATGTGCCCTTGATTGCAGATATCCACTTCACCCCTAATGCTGCGGAACTGGCAGCAAGAATAGTGGAGAAAGTCCGGGTCAATCCGGGAAATTATGCTGATAAAAAGAAATTTGAGGTCATAGAATATACCGATGACAGCTACCAGGCTGAAGTGGAAAGGATACGGGAAAGATTTACGCCGCTGGTCAGGATTTGTAAGGAATACGGGACTGCCATGCGCATAGGGACCAACCATGGTTCTCTTTCAGACAGAATTATGAGCAGGTACGGAGACACCCCGTTGGGCAT
This sequence comes from Agaribacillus sp. DX54, assembly GCF_056858335.1. NCBI lineage: Bacteria > Pseudomonadati > Bacteroidota > Cytophagia > Cytophagales > Splendidivirgaceae > Agaribacillus > Agaribacillus sp. DX54. The sequence continues at coordinate 135,919 of NZ_JBXEQE010000006.1, read as the reverse complement.
GGTAGAGTCTGCCCTGGAATTTTTGAGGATCTGTGAAGACCTTCATTATTATGACGTGGTGCTGTCTATGAAGGCGAGTAACACCCAGGTAATGGTGCAGGCCTACCGGCTATTGGTACAAAAACTGGAGGCAGAGGGATTACAGCCCTATCCGCTACACCTTGGCGTGACAGAGGCAGGCGAGGGCGAAGACGGAAGAATGAAATCGGCAGTAGGTATCGGCACCCTACTCGAAGATGGACTGGGAGATACTGTAAGGGTTTCATTGACAGAGGAACCGGAATACGAGGTGCCTGTGGCTAAAATGCTTGTAGACCGGTATCTGGACAGGGGGCAGCATCGTCCCATTGAACCGGTTGACCATGTTCCTTACGACCCTTATCATTATCAAAGAAGAAAGTCGGCCGGGGTAAAAAATATCGGAGCGGGGAATGTGCCCAGGGTAATTACCGATGTGTCCCGGCTCTCAGGCGCTGCATATAAGGATTTGAAGTGTATAGGACATTTTTATCTGCCTGAGCTGGACAAATGGAAAATGAATGATATGGGGGCCGATTACATTTACAGCGGCCGGAATCCGGTTCCTTTCATGCTCCCGAACGGCTTAAAAGAAATCATGGACTATCCCTGCTGGCTGACTGCCGATGACAGGGTCAACAAATTGCCACTTCTCAGGCCAGAAGAATATATGGCAACCGGAGACCGCCATGAAAATATCAATTTTTTATGGCTTCGGTACAGTGACCTGAATGCGCAACTGATACAAAAGATAGGCACTGACAACAATTTGGTACTGGTGATAGATACTGATAACGCGCATGCCATGCCTGAAATGCGAAGGTTTTTTATTTCATTGCTTAATAACAAGGTCGATGTGCCGGTCATTATTAAAAGAAAGTATAAGGATATTCCTGAAGAGCAATTGCAATTGTATGCTTCAACCGACGCCGGCGGATTGCTCATCGACGGTCTTGGCGATGGAATCTGGCTGGGAACCGACCTGCTCGACGAAAAAACAAAAGATGACTGGCTTTCAATCATTAAAACATTTAATAACACCGCATTCGGGATCCTGCAGGCGGCACGGACCCGTATGTCAAAGACGGAATATATTTCCTGTCCTTCTTGTGGCAGAACCCTGTTCGACCTGCAGGAAACCACTGCTATGATACGCAGCAGAACCGATCATTTAAAGGGGGTCAAAATTGGGATCATGGGCTGTATCGTCAATGGTCCAGGTGAGATGGCCGATGCGGATTATGGTTATGTAGGGTCGGGCAAAGGTAAAATTACATTGTACAAAGGACAGGAAGTGATTAAAAGAGGGGTGCCTTCGGAAAAGGCGGTGGATGAACTGATCGAAATTATAAAAGCCGACGGCAAGTGGATAGAACAGACAGAGAAGGAAAAAGTTTAACGTTTAATACCAAAAACCATGAACGAGAAAAAAGACAGGAATTCGTTAAAAGAGTATTTTCAGGTAGGTGAAGTTTTTAGTTATTTTATCAGGGTTTTTGGTAAAAGAGATCCAAACGAGCCTTCCAATTTCAACCTGCGGATGATGCATGGCATTAATAAAATTTCAATTGTCATGTTTTTGCTGGCGGTGATTTATTTAATAATCAAACGGCTCATTTAATTGGATATAGTCAGTTTCAGGGAATATTGTCTTCGTAAAAAAGGGGTGACGGAATCTTTCCCTTTCGGGGAGCCTGTCCTGGTATTTAAGGTGATGGATAAAATATTTGCCCTGACCGACGTGGACAATTTTGTAAGTGTAAACCTGAAATGTGAACCTGAAAAAGCCATCGCGCTCAGAGAAGAATATCCTGCCGTTACCCCAGGGTATCACATGAATAAAAAACATTGGAATACCATAGAGGTTGATGGAACTATACCCGATGATTTGTTCAAAGCCTGGATAGATCACTCTTATGACCTCGTAGTAGCAGGTTTGCCGAAAGCGAAAAGAGAGGCTTTACAAGCAATGGGAGCATGAGCATGGTCGATAGGTTTGCCTTTGTGTTAATCTTTTTTTCTTGCCTCGCAGCCTGTAATCAGGTTGACAATAATACCCGCTTATCAAATCAAAATACCTCGTTGGATATGACAACATCCGGACAAACAACTTCTTTGAAATTTTTGGCGCTTGGAGATTCCTACACCATCGGTGAAAGTGTGCCAGAGGAAGACAGGTGGCCGGTGGTATTGGCCAATCGACTGACAGTTTCCGGTTTACCTGTGGAAAAACCGGAAATCATTGCTACCACAGGGTGGACTACCGATGAGTTAAAAAAAGGTATTAAGGAGGCCAGTCCCAAGGGAAAATATGATCTGGTTTCGTTACTGATTGGTGTCAATAATCAGTACAGGGGCTATGAAATGGCAGTTTACGAAGAGGAATTTCAGGAATTGCTTGATATGGCTATCGCATTTGCAGATAACAATCCTTCCCGGGTATTTGTGGTTTCTATCCCGGATTATGCGGTTACCCCATTTGGTCTTGACAAAGATCCTGAAAAGATCACCCGGGAAATTGACCAGTATAATAAAATCAACCGGTCTTTAGCAGAAAGATCATCCGTCAGATATTTCAATATCACCGGAATTTCCCGGCAGGCCAGCACAGATCCGGAATCGGTGGCCGGAGATGGTTTGCATCCTTCCGGAAAAATGTACCGTCAGTGGGTCGACCATATTCTGCCGGGCGTCAAGGAAATGCTCAGGTAGTAAGAGATTTTAGCAGAAGAAATGAGTATGCAGGCACATTCTTGCGTTGTGCTATCACGGGATTGAAAGGAACCGTCCAATTAGTTTGATCCCGCAAATCGCGAGGACTCATGAAAACGTCATGATTTTAAAGCATAGCTGGTATGCATGCATACGAAAAAATCGTTATATTTATAGACTAAATCACTGGCAACATGAACACTAACATGCTAGACAAGAAAACCCCGGCAGCTACGCCCTACAATCAGATAAAAGCGGTAATAGAAAGACAAAGAGCTTATTTCAATAGCGGAGAAACCAAACCCGTCAAGTTCCGGAAGCAAAAAATAAAAGCACTTAAAAAGGCTATGAAGGCCAATGAACCAGCCATCATCGATGCCTTGAAAAAAGATTTCAGAAAATCAGGCTTCGAATCTTATGTTACCGAAATAGGGTTGGTGTATGAAGAGATAAACCATATCCTGACCCATTTATCAGATTGGGCTGAGCCACGCCATGTGAGTACCCCATTGTCCCAGTTTAAAGGGTCGAGTTATGTGCACAGGGTACCTTTTGGCGTTACCCTGATTATCGGTCCCTGGAATTATCCTTTTCAACTGGCAATTTTACCCGCCATTGGTGCCGTCGCAGGAGGCAACACCTGCATTATCAAACCCTCCGAGCTTACTGAAAATACTGCCGTGGTGCTGGCAGGAATCATTGAAGCTGTATTTGAAGAAGGCCATGTGGCAGTGGTACAGGGAGGGGTAGAGACTTCCACAGCTTTGTTGGCTGAAAAATTTGACCATATTTTTTTTACCGGAAGTGAATATGTGGGAAAAATTGTTGCCAGGTCCGCTGCTGAATATCTGACACCTACCACGCTGGAACTTGGCGGTAAAAGTCCTTGTATAGTTGACAAAGACGCGGATCAGAAGGTTGCTGCCAGGCGGATTGTATGGGGTAAATACATCAATGCAGGCCAAACCTGTGTGGCACCCGATTATTTGTTGGTTCACCGGGATATCAAGGACAAATTTTTGCCATTGCTGAAAGACGCTGCCAGCACTTTTTATGGCGATAATCCAAAAGCATCCGAAGATTACCCCAGGATCATCAACCGTAAAAATTTTGACCGCTTAAGTAGCTTCCTGGCTGAGGGCGAGGTGGTAATGGGTGGAGAAAGTGACGCTGATGAATTGTATATCGCTCCGACCATCCTTGACAAGATATCATGGCATGATGCCATTATGCAGGAAGAAATATTCGGGCCTGTACTGCCTGTTTTGACTTTTACCGATTTGGACGAAGTCATTACAACCTTGAATGATCATCCCAGACCCCTTTCATTATATTATTTTTCAGGCAACAAAAAGAACCAAAAACGCATAGTGGAGAATGTGAATTTTGGAGGAGGTTGCATAAATGATACCCTTGTGCACCTGGCCAATCCTAACCTGCCTTTCGGCGGTACCGGCAATAGCGGCATTGGCGCCTATCATGGCAAGGCAAGTTTTGAGACTTTTACCCAGCAAAAAAGTATTATGAAAAAAGCTACCTGGATCGATGTGCCCTTGAGATACCCACCTTACAGCGGTAAAATGGGTTTGGTGAAAAAAGTTATTAAATAATTCAAATCACCACCCTCAGTGCGCTCGCACGCTCTTCGGACCTTAATATGTCTGTACGATTTGTTTTAGCTGCTTTTATGGTCCGATAGCTTATGGTCATAAAGGTTATGACAAAAGTTATCATAAATCCTGAAACAAAAATAAGAGGATCAGTTAAGGTTTTGCTTGAATGAACAACTTAATATCTTGCGAGATGATGATATATTCTGCTAAAAAAGACGCTTTGACTGGGGTTACGTACTTAATTATTGTCATCATTTGCACCACGGTTATGGGACTGGTTGTAGACGGGATTTTACGTGATGGGCAAAACGGTCTTTTTTTCGTCTTGTTTCCACTGGCTATGGTTAACGGTTTTCTGGTATGGATCTGGGTCGATACCAAATATATGATCTATTATGACAACTTTGAATACCACTCCGGCCCATTTCGTGGTAAAATAAGTATTGATGAGATCTCACGGATTACCAGAAATAAGACTTTATGGGTAGGAGTAAGAAAGCCTGCATTGGCGAAAAAAGGGATGATCATGCACTATGGCAAAGGGGAAACCATTTATATAGCACCGGCGGATCAGGAAGGGGTTATTACAGCCATGCTAGAGATCAATCCGGGCATTGCCATTGAGTGATTTTTTCCAGATCAATTGTCTGTATTTCAAATCAGCATTAATCAGATTAAGTCCTGCCAGTATTTTAATGGCCTTTTTTAAGTTTTTTTTATCAAGGTTAAATTTGGTGGTCCACCGGATAGATGCAAGCCAGTCTTCGACATCTTTTTTATCGAGCTGATAATATTCAGCGATAAGTGAGGCACGTTGCGGGTTTTTATCGAGCTTTTTGCTTACTTTAAAAACCTGTTTGATCAGCTTATAGACGGCGGCCTGTTTTTCCTTAAGAGCATTTTCGGTGACGCAGATAACAAAGCAGGCATAAGGGGTCGGTCGTTCCCCAACCCTTCTGAACTCACCACTATCGACATATTTTTTTGTAGTAAATTTTTCCCAGTAAAAAACATCTGCCTTGTTTTCTTTAAAGGCTTCTCTGGCGCCTTCCAAAGTGCTTACCGGGATGAACTTTAACGCATCGGTACGCCATCCGCGAATTTGTGCATCGACAAACGACATCAAATGCGAACCTGAGCCATAGCGGCTTATTGCATAGGTTTTCCCTTTCATTTCGTCTATATGCCGGTAAGGCGCGTCTCCGGGTATGTGTATGCCCCAGATCAGCGGTGAGTCGACATAAAAACTTACAATTCTATAGCGGCCTCCATTGTCAATTCCTTTGACGGCCCCCTCGGTAAGTAACATGGCCATGTCGATTTCGTTGTTGTTCAGGGCTTCAATCATGGCACCTGTGCCACCACTGAAATCCTTCCAGGAGGCCTTTATACCTTTTTTGGACAATTTTGATGATTGCAGCAAAAGCTGCCAGGGCATGTTAAAATGCTCGGGCACACCACCGACTCTTAACGATTCCATAGGGCAATATGTAGGGAAAGCAATAACAATTAATGATAGTTCAAAATGATGGAGGGTTTGTTGTTTGGATTGCAAAGGAAAGAAATCGTTGAGATTTGAGGAAGGATTTTTTGTGTTTTTTGGGAAGGGGGTGGGGTGTTGTGATGTGTTTGGGGTGAAATGGGTTTAATTGACAATTGAGAATGGACAATTGACAATTTTTGGAGGTGTGGGTGGGGTTTTTTGGGGGTGAGGTTGGGAGTTGAGTAGGGTACGGTGGGGTATGGGGGTTGGTTTTTGGGTTAGATGGATAGGATTTTTTTGTGGGATGATGAAACTTGGGGAGTGGCATAAAGTTTTGTGGAGTTAGCTGTTACAGGAAATCGTAAATGATTATTTTTGGTTGTTTAACGACCAGTCAGCAGCAAAGTTAATAGCAACAGGGGAAATAAATGACATTGACTAAAGAATCGAAAAGACAGCTAAGGGCGAAGATTTTCAGATATCTGGATGGTATTGTATGCATACCTACGGCTTTTGCTCTTTATGAACATAAAGTATTTGATCGACTGAGTGATATGAAGGAACATTCGTTGCAGGAGTTGACGAAGACATTGAAGGCTAATGAGGGGTATTTAAATGTGGCATTAAGGGTCATGTGTTCGCAGGGTTGGATGGGGCAGCAGTATCATGAGCGTAGTGGTGATATTTTCTTTTGTTTAACACCCAGGGGAAAAACAGCGATTTCATACTTTCATTTATTCAGTGATTTGGTGGCCTTCATTCCGGATGCTGTTCATATGGAAGATTACATTATGAATGGATTCCCAACCGGCGTATTTACCAGGCTCAGCGCTTTGTTTGAGCGATCCGGCAATAGTTTTAACATAAAACACTCGGGAGATGCGAAGAAAAAGGAGGTGCAGCAGCAAATCCTGCAACATATGGAAGGAGCGCTTGCGGGACCGCTAATCGTTAGCTTGGGTATTAGTGGTTTATTTAACAAATACTTTACGGTTGCGCCTTTTGAAGTGGAAGAGTTTACGGAGTATCACGATGAATTCAGAGAGATCGTCAGGTATTTCAAAAACCTGGGTTGGTTCAGTGAGAAAGAGAATACCTATAATTTTACTTCTGAAGGTGTTTTTTTTGCCAAAAGGGCCGGTGCCTTTGGAGTTACTGTCTCGTATCTTCCTACCTTTCTGCAATTGAGCGACCTGATTTTTGGAAATCCCGGAATTCTATGGGATAAACCTGACGAATCCCAGGAAATACACGTCAACCGCAGAATGAATGTATGGGGTAGTGGCAGTGCACATAGTGGGTATTTTATGAAGATCGATGATGTTATTTTAAATATATTTAATAAACCTATCCATGAACAACCCAAAGGATTCATTGACATGGGTTGCGGGGACGGAACTTTACTCGTACATATTTTTGAAGTCATTTACAGGCGGACACTTCGCGGAAAACTGCTGGATGAACACCCCCTGTTTATTATTGGCGCTGATTTTAATGAAGCAGCACTTTCGGCCACCAGAAATACGCTAAACCAGGCAGATATCTGGGCTAAGGTGGTTTGGGGTGATATCGGGCAGCCAGACCTGTTGGCCGGAAATATCGAAACCAAATATGAGATTGACCTGAAAGACTTGTTGCATGTGCGGTCATTTCTGGACCATAACAGGATCTACACGCCGCCCGCAAAGATAAACCCTGACAGAAATAGCAGCTCTACCGGGGCTTTTTCCTTCCGGGGAGAAAAGTTGTCCAACAATGCGGTAGAGGAAAACCTGGTCAATCATCTTAAAAAGTGGACACCTTATGTAAAACGATTTGGTTTGCTGGTTATAGAATTACACACCATCCCACCAGAGTTGGTGGCATCTAATTTAGGGAAAACGCCTGCTACTGCCTATGATGCCACTCATGGTTTTTCAGACCAGTATATTCTCGAACTGGATTGTTTTCTGAAAGCCGCCGCCGAGGCCGGCCTTTTCCCCGACCATCAACACCATTACAAGTTTCCTGACTCGGATTTAGCAACTGTTAGCATCAATTTACTGAAATCCGAAGAATATCTATGACCCGCAGTTTATAATTGACAATTATGAATTGATAGTTGGGTGATGGATCGTTAGGTTTTCTGGCTCGGGCTTAGCAACTGTTGGTATTAATTTGCTGAAATCCGAAGAGTATCTATGACCCGCAGTTTTAGTAATTGACAATTAACAATGGATAATTGACAATTATAGGTTGATAGTTAGGTGATAGATCATTAAGTTTTCTGACTCCGGTGTTGTAACTGTTAGTATCAATTTACTGAAATCCGAATCATATTTATGAAACTCAGAATGCTTTTATAATTGTCAATTGCGAAGATCCGAAAATGTGGGGAAGCAGCATTGTTGGTTTTGGCAGCTATCACTATAAATATGACAGCGGTAGGGAAGGAGACTGGTTTTTGACCGGATTTTCACCAAGAAAACAGAATTTAAGCCTGTACATAATGTCCGGATTTGGTCAATACGATTCTTTACTTTCCAATTTGGGTAAGTACAAGACAGGAAAATCATGCCTCTATGTTAAAAAATTGGGAGATATCAACAGGGATATTCTCAAGGAAATGATCACAAGTTCCGTTCAAATGATTGCCAAAAAATAACCTGAAGGTTAAACCCAATGGAGTCCCCGGCGCACGCAACCGGCAGCAGGTGGTTGGCCTTCCTGTAAAGTCGATCGCTTGTCTCTGCAAGCCTGACGGATCTTTATCTGAATTATTGATAGTGAATAAATCCCCGGATAATTACTCATTTGTTATTTTTTAAATTACATTTGTACCATTAACAATCTCTAAAGGTAACAACTTAGATTAATTCTGATGCCCGTGTGAAGTATTTTTGAATTACCCTTTTTGCCCTTTAGAAAAATAAATAACTATTATGTATACCGGAACAGTAAAATTCTTTAACGACTCCAAAGGATTTGGATTCATTAAGGATCAAGACTCCGACAAGGAATACTTTGTTCATGTAACAGGTCTTGTCGATGAAATCAGAGAAAATGACAGAGTTACTTTTGATTTACAGGAAGGAAAAAAAGGTCTGAATGCAGTAAATGTTAAGCTCTCGTAGTTTAATTATATACACACTTTGGAAGCTTTAGCCTTAATTTTATTAAGGCTTTTTTTTATTCCATCCCACCACCCCCCACTATTCCAGCCCTCTAATATTCCACCATTACCATTATTTCACTTTAGATTCGTAGAACTTTCAGCCGTTTCTTCGTCGACCTAATATTCTACCATTACATTATTCGACTACCCCTATACTCCGCTATTCCATTATCTCCACCCTATACTCCGCTACTCCGATCATTCCAAAACCCTCCCAATCCCCCCAAAAAAAATCAAAACTACTGACATAACGTTGTCACCCCTCATCACTTAATTGCCAATACATTTTAAACTCAGTCTTTTAAAACCAACTGATAAATAAAAAAAGGCAATGTTACTGTTACTGTATGAATTGTTAAAAGCCACCTGCCACTTTTTACTTAAATGTATGAGGCTGGGACATGTTTGTTTGCGCAAATGGACTTGTCTGTATGGTAATTAATACCTAATTTTCTTGCTTAAAAGATGATTTTGAATTTTAAGCTCCGGATTACCGCGATTAATGTTTCATTATATATCACGTAAGTATGTCTTAAGGGTGGTCTTAATTACCCTGGTTATCATGATCAACCTGGGGTGTGATCAAATCTCAAAAAATCTGGTCAGAGACAGGATCGGATATAATCAAAGGATATCATTGATAAACGACTATTTTACATTGACAAAAGTAGAAAATACAGGCGCTTTTCTGGGACTTGGTTCGGGTTTTCCACCGATGGTAAAGAAAATAATTTTTTCCTTCTTACCTTCATTGGTATTGATAATGGCTTTTTTTATATTGCTGACCAGGATCAATCTTGACTACTATGCCATAGTGGGTTTATGTTTTATGATTGGTGGGGGAATTGGCAACGTGGTTGACAGGATCAGGTATAGCTCGGTCACTGATTTTTTACACATTGATTTGGGGATAGTCAGTACCGGGGTTTTCAATATGGCAGATGTCTCGATCATGACAGGGATTGTGTTGCTTTCATTTCAACAAATTTTCAAAAACAGTAACGATATTGACGAGCACTCCATAAAAACCGGCGATTAACTAGCTAAAGTCATCAATTAAAACAATGATATCGTTTCATAAGGCCAATAATACCACGGATTTGGAACAAATCCTGAGCCTTCAGGCTGCCAACCGCCCTGAAAACATTTCGTCATCGGAATTACAGGAACAAGGTTTTGTCACTGTGAGGCATAACTTGTCACTGCTGCAAGCCATGAATAATCCGTTTTCTCATATCATAGCCAAGGAGCAGGAAAAGCTGATAGCTTATGCCCTTGTGATGTTAAAGAAATTCAAAAATCAGATCCCCGTACTAATCCCAATGTTTGATCAAATAGACCACCTGGAACACAAAGGACAGCCACTTGCGGCCATCGATTATTTTGTAATAGGCCAGATATGTATCGCCAAAGGCTATCGCGGTCAGGGCGTGTTTTATGGATTATATGAAAAAATGAAGCAAGAGATGCAACCCATTTTCCCATTGGTTATAACCGAAGTGTCTGTCAGAAACCCCCGCTCTTTAAAAGCGCATGAAAAGGCAGGTTTTGAAACAATCCTGGAATATGCCACAGAAGATGGAGAAAAATGGGAAATATTGAAATGGGACTGGCGTTAATAGCTGTAAAACATTGTATGCATGATGATAAAAAACTACCTTATTGTTGGCTGGCGGAATTTATGGAAAAATAAACCTGTTTCGGTTATTAATATATTCGGGTTATTGATAGGTATTTTAAGTAGTCTTTTGATAGGGCAGTATGTGAGATTCGAATTGAGCTATGACGATTTTCATGACCACCGACAGTTTATTTATCGGGTTACTTCCCACTACGGCGCCAAGGAAAGTGCGCGCCAATCTTCCTTGAGTACATTTAACATTGGATCGGCCTTAAAAAGTAACTTTCCGGAAGTGGAGCAATTCACCAGGCTGCACCCATATTCCCGGATCCAGTTCTCATGTGCACTGATTTACAGGGATGGAAAAGACCGCCCCAAAATCTTCAACGAATCCCACCTTTTTTATGCAGATCCGTCTTTTTTTTCTGTTTTCTCTTTTCCATTGCTTCAGGGCGATGCGCTGACGGTTCTGAAAGATCCCCACGCCGCTGTAATTTCAGAAAAGACCGCTGAAAAATATTTTGGCAATGAAGATCCTGTCGGAAAGGTGTTGACCCTCAAAAGCAGTTCCTACCATGCGGATTACGTAGTAACCGGGGTAATGAAAGATATTCCGAAAAACTCCCATCTTAAACCTGAGATCCTGCTTTCTATCAAATCTTTGCAGGGTTTTGAAAATGAAGACGGGGATATGGAAGCGTTTTATACTTACATCAGGTTGAGCGAAGCCGCCCATACGGAAGACCTGGAAAAAAAACTGGCTCTTTTTGATCAGGGAAGGGCTGGCGTCTCTGATGATTTTGTTTGCTTTAAAATCCAGGCGTTAGAAGATATCCATTTAAATGCCGGCATGCAGGACGAGGCTGAAGCCGCCGGTAGTTCCGATACGATCTTTTTTCTGGTAGTGCTGGCTTTTTTTATCATGATCCTGGCGTGGATTAATTACCTCAATTTGACTACTGCTCGGTATCTGGAAAGGATAAAAGAGTTTGGCTTGAGGAAAATTTCCGGGGCCAATCGTTACCAACTGATCAGCCAATGTTTGATTGAAACGTTTTTAATCCTGACAGTAAGTACCGTGATGGCACTGCTTACAAGGCATTTGATTTTTTTCATAGCTCCGGTACAGGACTACCTTTTTGGCAACGAGCTCATGCTTGCGAAAGATGGCGCCTGGCAGGTGATAGCCATATTTTTCGGTCTGGGCATTGTATTCAGCCTGTACCAGGCATATTTTCTGTCATCTTTTAGGTTAACCGCTGTGCTGAAAGGGAGGTTTTCCGGTACAACCAAAGGCTCGTGGTTGCGCAAAGCCCTGGTGGTTTTTCAATTTACCATTGCAGTTTGTTTAATGATCGGAATATTTACGGTTTACAGCCAGTTTAAATATATGCAGGGTCAGGATTTAGGTATTGACCTGGGGCAGAAGATAGTGGTAAAAACACCGTCAAATGTAGATTCAACCTACATTACAAAACTGGCAAGTTTTAAGAAAGAATTAAGAAATTTTGCGAACATTCGCCAGGTGAGCATATCAGGTATGGTGCCGGGTCTGGAACATGACTGGTTTGCAGAAGTGAGAAAACAAAATGAAAGCAAAGAAGCCTATAAAAACCTGGCTGTCTATGTCATTGATAGTGACTTTTTCGATATGTACGATCTGAAAGTGGTGACTGGCCGGGGATTTTTGCCGGAAGATCAGCCGGGAGTCCGGTTCGGATCCAAAATTGAAAATGTCATCATTAACGAAGAAGCGGTGAAGACGCTGGGTTTTCAGTCTTCAGAAGAAGCCATCGACGAAATAGTTTTCTGGGGTGAAAACCAATGCAGGATAATTGGCGTTGTAAAAGATTTTCATCAACAGTCACTGCGCCACCCTATCCGGCCTGCCATATTTACAGTCAATAACAGGGACAGTATTTTTTACACCATCGATTTGAACATTCATAATACCACCCCTTCAGAAGCAGAAGCCATAATAGCCTCAGCTTTATCCCTGATCCGGGAAAGTTGGATACGATTTTTTCCTGATACCCCCTTTGACTTTTTTCTGTTAAAAGATACTTTTAACGATCAGTACCGACCCGATTTGAAGCTGGCCCAAACTTTGGGACTTTTTTCCGCCTTAGCGACGTTCATAGCCTGTCTCGGTTTATTCGGGTTATCGGCCTATGCCACCACCCAAAGAAAAAGGGAAATCGGGATTCGCAAGGTACTGGGCGCTTCTGCTACTGGCATAGTAAAGTTGATATCCGGAGATTTTTTATCTCTGATAGTTTTTGCGGCTGTATTGGCTGTACCTGTCGCCTATTTTGGAATCAGGCACTGGCTAAACTATTATGCTTTTGCGGTGGACATTACCTGGTGGTTTTTTGCTTTTCCTCTTATCCTCGTTGTATTAATCGCAACAATCACCGTCTGTTATCACACCATTAAGGCGTCACTCCATAACCCTGTGGATGCTTTAAAATATGAATGAATAACTTTTGATTTAGTCAAAACTTTATTTAATTAAGTGTTTCATGATTTTTTAAGAGGATTAAAAGGCAAGATTCATCCGACACCAACCTTAATAAACAGAGACTTTGAAAAAATTTGTATTCTTCAATGCCATAGTAGCCGCCCTGGGTGGTTTTCTATTTGGCTTCGACACGGCTGTAATTTCAGGGGCTGAGCAAGACATTCAAAAATTATGGGGATTAAGTGATCTGACCCATGGATTAGCGGTGGCAATTGCCCTCTATGGTACTGTAATAGGTTCACTTGTAGCGGGTTACCCGTCTGAAATAATCGGAAGGAAAAAGACCCTTATCCTGGTGGGATTTTTATACTTGATCTCCGCCTTAGGCTCTGCATTGGCTCCTGAAGTGTATTCGTTCATGTCTTTCCGCTTTTTAGGCGGGCTTGGCGTAGGGGTGGCCTCGGTTACGGCACCTATGTACATCTCCGAAATCTCCCCGGCAAAATTCCGTGGCAGACTGGTAGCTTTGTTTCAGTTTAATATTGTATTTGGCATAATGATCGCCTTTGTATCCAATTATTTTTTGGAAGGTACTTCAGAAAATGATTGGCGGTGGATGCTTGCTGTCGAGGCCTTTCCGGCGTTTATATATGGTGTTTTGGTGAATTTTATCCCTGAAAGTCCCAGGTGGTTATTGCTCCGTCAAAACAATGAAGCGGGTGCGAAGGATATCCTTGCCAGCATGGATCCGGAAAGTGTCGATGAGTCTATCCTGGCTATAAAAGCGTCAGTAATCAGTGTTAAGGAAAAACTATTTTCCGACAAATTCAGCAGACCCGTCATACTGGTATTTTTGTTTGCCTTTTTTAATCAAATGTCAGGTATTAATGCGATCATTTATTTTGCCCCCAGAATATTCAACGCCGCAGGATTGGCTACTGACTCCTCTTTGCTTTCAACGGCTGGCATTGGATTGATTAACCTGGTATTTACAGTATTGGGAATGTCAGTGATTGACAAAGCCGGAAGAAAAACTTTAATGTACATAGGATCGATTGGGTTGATGTTATCATTGCTGTTGATTTCAGTTTACATTTCCAGGGATTTTGATGAGATATACCTGTTTTTCTTCATTTACATTGCCTTTTTTGCCATGTCGCAAGGAGCGGTTATCTGGGTGTTTATATCTGAAATATTCCCCAACACGGTACGGGCCTACGGGCAGTCATTCGGAAGTTTTACACACTGGATGTTTGCGGCAATTATTGCCAATGTTTTTCCCTATTTTGCCAATCTGTTCATCAATGATCAGGGGCCGATTTTCGGATTTTTCGGGGTCATGATGTTCCTGCAACTCATCTTTGTATGGAAATTGATGCCTGAAACCAAAGGGCTTTCCCTGGAAAGAATCCAGAAGCATCTGGGAATTGAATGAGGCGAGACCACTGCATCATGTACAAAGCCCGCTCACCGACTTTTAAAAAAGCCGGGAGCTTGCTATCATTGTTGAGGAATCAAATTACTCTTGCCAATGTCAGTAAACTTCCGCTGATCTTCATTTTTCTTGACTCAACCGCACTTTTGTTTATGCTAAACCTCAATTTGTCATCCTCCAGAAAAAAACTGATCCCGGCGCCTTTTTCCACCGACTTCTCGTCTTCGGAAATAATGAGTATACTTTTACCTTCGGTTTTTTCCAGCACCAATTTCAGGTTTCTTTCCTGATCTTTGGCAACAAAGATGATATTGCAATCACCCAACTTGTCAAAGGAAGAAAGTTTAACAAACTTTAGTTTGTCTCCCCTCTTGCTATCGACCATTTTCTCTAACTCCCGGTTGATTGTTCCGGAGCCCAGCACACCGATTACCACTTGCTGACCGGCATTTGGCCATTGAATGTATTTAGTGAAATTATAAATATAGAGCGCCTGATACCTCCCTAAATCCTGTCCATAGGCCTTGTTATTTCCTAACCCCAAAATTCCGATCACAGCTACCATACCCACCGCTAATGATTTCCATTTCATAGTTTTTCATTTTAACTCAAACTTTATTTTTGATATTCCAATTAAAAGCCAAGTGACAGTTGCAAACCAAAGACATTATCGTCCTCGTCTGCCCCGTCATCGCTTATAATTTCGTAGTTAATCTTAGCCACAGCCGTTTTAGAAATATGGTAATTTAATCCCGCAGTTATTCGTTGTCTGTCACCCTCAGGAGCACCATCCAGGACAATTTGATCATATCTGATAACTGGTTCCAGTCCTTTGTAAACTTTGTAGCCAGCCAGTATATAAAATGCTCTTTTTTTTAAAGGATCGGTTTCGGTCCGGTCCAAATTGTTAAAAATTTGCTGGTTGGCCATTTGATATTCACCCCAAATCGACAGTTTATCACCGTTGTAACTTAGCGATGACCCTAAAATAGTGATTCCAAGATCGTTAGTATCATCATATTTCCCATTGTACCAGTTGGTAGAGATTGTCAAATCACCTAGTTCTAAGCCTAAATTACCACCCAGTGCTTTATTTCCATTGGTACCCTTTTCCCTGTTGTTTCCTCGCAGGCTTCTGATACCTGCACCTTCTTCACCGTGCAGGCCATTAACCACATATACGGAATAGAATGGTATAAGGCTAGTGCTTAAATTTTTTAAGCGGCCTCGCAATTGCACCCCTACTTCGCCCCAGGCTGACGGGGAAATCTCCCTGTTCACCCATGCCCGGTTGACGGTTTTACTAATGTATTCAGGAAACAAATATTCATTAAATTCCCCGGCTGGCACAAGGAATTTCCCAGTTCTCAATATAAATGCATCACTGAATTTGTAGTCGGCAAACACATATCGAACATCTATATCCTCTCCCGCATGTTCATATTCAAGCATACCCTCGGCAGAGAGTTTTTCTGTGAGGTGTACTGTGGTAGATATATTAAAATAATGTTGATCAAATTTGCTGTCTTCCCCTTCCTGTGCCAGAAAGTCAGTGGTGATATAACCATTTAAATTTACAAAACTTGATAATTTAGCCAACTCCGATCCATATGAACCAGTTGAACCTTTACGGTTTTCTTTACTTGTTTTAATGGTAGAATCAAACTCACCATCTTCCTGTCCGAAGGAATAAAAGCTGTACAAAATTAACAATCCTAATAATAATCTAATCTTTTTCATCTCTTATTGCTATTGTTGTTATGCAAAAGAAGTTAAAAATAAATTCAAAAATTTATATTATGACGGTTAGAATATATTTATGTAAGTTTATCTGTGTCATACAGGCCATGCAAAAAGTTGCCATAGTCATTGGTCGGGATTATTGAACAACTCATCGGGTGAGGGTTTAAGTTAACCGGAATTGTTTCATTTCAGCATAGATCACGTAATCGAAAAAAATGGTTTATTCAGGTGTCTTTTTGTACCTATTCAACGCTGAAAAGGTAAAATTCTGTCACAAATCATACATGATTTGGCCTTTCAGTGATCTGTAGTTGTATAGTTAAAATCACGTAAAGTGCTTACGATATCCTTCCAAATTTGCCAGTATAGCGTGCAGGGAATAGTCCAGGCAAAACTACTGGTCAAGACTAATATAGGTTAGGGAACCAATCTCAGAATAATCCATTTTTATTAAGTTTTTTAGGAATTTGATTAGATAATAACAAGTTTAGGCTGTATCTTATGGTGCTAAAAACAGTCATTATCTGTAATATTTCCCGAAAACATCGATTACTTTGATTTTTTCAGAAATGCTGAGTACAATTTCTTGCTAAGTATTTTTACTCAATAGTCATGGTCATCGATAGGATAAAATGGTTGGTAAAGCTATGCGTAAAAATTCATCTGATAAGGTTTTTCAATCCATATAGCCTATGCTTCCCGGAAATTTTTACTGCTAATTAATTGAAATTTACTCAAATATATTACACCCGGAAATACCGGAAGTTTTAAGTATTACGCGACGAAAGGTTTAAAGTTAACTTTGACCGGACTTTCCGGATTAGAAGGCATTTACAACTTATTGTTTGGTCATCATTGATCTTATCAGGGACATAACCAAGCCTCACAGGTATGGGTAACGGATGAGGAGGTGTAACATAAGCTACCCGCATTACCGGTAATGAAAAAGACATCAGACCTATAAAAACGGAGACCTGGTATATAGCCAGGCTGAAAAGAGAAATAAGCCATTATAGTAAGTAAAGTGTATGAGCGCCATTGACATAAAAGCCAGAGCTTGTGTGGCAGCTCCACAAAATACCTATCGAACAAAGATATAATGAATAAAACAAAACTATGAAGAAACAAATTGTACTAATTATTATTTTGCTGCTGCTCGGTAATATATCTACCTACGGGCAAACAGAAGAAGATGTGAATGATCTTTCAGAACTAAGTCTGGAAGAACTAATGAATGTAAATGTGGTAACCGCTTCCAAGTCTGAAGAAAAGATTTCGGATGCACCGGGTATAATTACCACCATTACCTCTAAAGAAATCGAACAATTTGGCGCCATAAATTTCACCGAACTTTTGGATAGGGTGGTTGGCTCACTGAATTTAAGTTCTACCTTGAATATACAAAACATTGTATCGATGCGGGGTGATGTCAGTAATGATTTTGACAGTCACATTTTGCTTTTAATCAACAGCCGTCCTTTCAGGGAAGGCCTTTTTGGTGGGGTCAATAGTCCGCTTTATTTAAGTTTACCACTTAGTATGATTGACCGGATTGAGGTAGTAAGGGGCCCTGGTTCAGTATTGTATGGTTCGAATGCCTATTCAGGTGTAGTGAATATAATTACCAAAAAAGCATCCGAAAGTGGTGGTGAGTTTGAAGGAATGGCGGGTTCCTTTGCTGGAAAGGGGGTCTCTGGGCATTACAGTTTCAAGAAAGAGGATTTGAACATAATGGCAGGCATCAAATATTTTGATGAAGAGGGCTGGGACTTTGAAGCCACAGATATCGCAGGTGTCACCAATGAAATAAAGTTTGGTGAGCAAAACCTGGGAGGTAACCTGATGATCGATTACAAGGGGTTAAGTCTGAATACCGTGCTTGCCAGCAGCGAGCAAAATTTTTTTAGTAGCAGGCCCTTATGGAGCTCTCCTGTGCCTCAAACAGAAGGCAGTATTTTGAATTTTTTCAGGGCACTGGTAGATGTTGGTTATCAACATGATTTTTCCAAGAAATTCTCATCAGGCATTAATGTAACCTACAATGGATTTACAGGAGGGGAAAAAATAGACATAGACTATAAGGCCAACGATTGGCTGGTAGAGTTAAGTAACTATTTTGATCCTGCAGATCATATCAATATTGTCGTAGGAGGCACCTATTATAACCAAAACGGAAGGTTTATACAAAACGATTTGGTATTTATTCCGGATTACACCAAGATATGGTACAGTGGCTATGCCCAGATGAGTTATAAACCAGTCAAATCCTTGAACCTGATTGCCGGTGCGCAGATCAACAAAGTCGAAGGAGTTGATGCAAACTTTGCGCCCAGATTAGGGATTATCTATCAGGTAACCGATAAACTTGGCGTCAAAGCGCTTTATGGCGAAGCTTTCAGGGCTCCTTTTGCCGTCGAAACATCAGTTATCGTGTCCGGTTTTCGAGGAAATCCTGATTTAAAACCTGAGACGTTGACGAGCATTGACGCGCAGGTATTTTTCAGGGATAAAGGGTTGGAGCTTTCTGCCACTTATTTTACTAACAGAAAGGAGGATAATATCACCAGGAATGTTACTGAAGCCGGTGAAATTGTCTATATGAATGCCAATGAAATCAAATCTTCCGGTATAGAATTTGAAGGAAAGTATATCCTTAATAAGCGCTGGTTTTTGACAGGGTCATACGCGTGGCAACAAAATGAAATTGACTTTTTCGGGACCAACATCGAAGATTTCTCCTTATTGCCCAACCATATCGTCAAGCTGGGTGTGAATTATCAACACCCCCGGGGAGTTTCTATAGGACTATTTAATACTACCGTATCGGCATTCGGGGATCTTACTGAAATCAGTGGCTTGCCGCAGCGTAATGAGATCCCGGAAGGGTTTAGCCTGCTTTCGGGAAAGCTGAATATGGATTTGAACCAATTGTTTGACCTTGCGCTGAAGCAAAAGCTCATATTGGGTGTTTATGGCACCAATTTGTTGGACGCCGATGTTTATTATCCGGACATTACCAATAGATTGATCAATAGTTTTCCGGGCAGATCAGGACGGGCTGTATATGGTTCGGTTACTGTCAGGTTTTAAAGGGAACAAAATTTTTGTTGCATGATAAGGGAAAAGATAGAGCGGAAGGTCAGCCTTCCGTTAACCCCTTATCAAAACATTGCTTTGATACACGACCTTAATCATTTCAGCCATATTTTTCACCTGCAACTTTTTCATGATATGCGCCCGGTGGTTTTGAACGGTTCTTATACTGATAGATAATTTTTGTGCCACCTGTCTGCTTTTGTATCCGTCCAGTGTCAACTTCAATATTTCCAACTCACGTTTTGATAGCCGGGCCCTTTTGGTGATTGGCTGATCGTAGGTATTCCCGCCGCTGCCTTTATCCCTGTAATGATTGATTTCCATAAGCTTGTTATCGAAGAAAAACCTGCCCATGTTGACAGCGTGTATAACATTGATTAATCGTCTGGTTGAAATATCGTCACAGATACAGCCCCCTATATTCAAGTTTTTCAAATTTCTTACGTAAAAAGGATCCCGGTATGAAGTAATTACAAGGATATTGATCTCCGGATGATTCTTTAATATCATTGAAAGTAGGCCAGGAGCTTCAATTTCGGGCGAAAACACATTAAAAAGAATGAAGTTTGGCTGATGTTGCTTAATCAATGTCAACGAACCGGGTTTCATCGGCAACATGGCTTCAACTTTAATGTATTGATCACTATGTTGCAAAAGTTTACTCAGCCCACTTCCAAAAATCTGATTATCGCTGATAATCATTAACCTTATTTGCTCCATGAATTACGTATTAAAGTATTTACTTTAGGTAAAGCTTTTTTCAGGCTGCATGGTGTGAGGCGGTTATACTAAAGTTAGAAGCCTCCGGCAATTTTTTTTTCATTTATCGATGGCTTGTTGGTTTTTGGCGTTTATTCCGTTAATAAAGTCTTTGAGTTACCTGAAAAGGCGGGATGAACCCGCTTAAACTAATTTTCAGAAATCCTTACATAAGTTATGCTTTGACTGCATACAGCATGTAGATCATTTGAATATTTAGCAAATTGACGGTGTTTAAAAATCCGACTGAGAGATCCATGGCCACACTTTATACTGTATCCAGAAATGTAACTTTTGATGAAGGGGCAATTTTATCATTAAAAAGGTTCGATACGGCTGTTAAGGACCTTTCAGAGTTAAGCAACTTTCAGGAAATCGAGGAATACCTGAGCCTTAATTATCCTGAGGGATTGTCAAGACATGGTTTTAAGTATTTGCTGGAAAAAAATAATCACCAGGACGGGCCCATTGACAATGATACAGCGATGGAAATGCTGTTTGAGATGGTTCGAATGCTTAAATTTCCACAAAAAAACTCCCGTTTTAACTCTTTTTTCGGCTTTGAGTCACTGGAAGGCGCCCGGGATTTCAGAAAAAAATCAGGAAAACCCGATGACCCTATCTACAAAATCGAATGCCAGCACTATTTCAGGATGGATATGAACTGGCTAAGATTGGGCGCTTCGCCACTCAAAGGCTTAATGTTTGCCCAGAATTACTGGAAAGGCATTCCCAGTGAAGAGCCCTATTGGGAATGTTTAATAAAATTTCCTATACAAATCGTAGAAGAAGTCGTAAATTGAGGAGGACTTTGAGTTCTTGTCCCTGGATTTCTCGCACTGAATCACAATAAATCACCTAGTTTTTCCTTCTATAAAATGTAAATATGATTTAAATCCACTGTATACAGTAAGTTGATTCCGGACAGCAGACCATTATATAGCGACGAGGACCTGCGTACTTTTCTATTACAAGATGACAGAAGAGGATTGGAAATACTCTATAAAAAATATTATGCAGGCTTATACCGGTTTGCTTATTTACTGATCAAGCGGGAAGATCTAAGTGAAGATATTGTACTGGAAGTGTTTTTTAAACTGTGGAAAATCAGACACCATTTGCCTGAAAAAATAGCCTTCAAACCTTATTTATATAAGGCTGCCAAAAATCTGGCCATCAATACGCTAAAAAAACTGCAGCAGGATCCGCTAACTTATGACTACCCTGATGACATCCCCTCGCATCAGGCAGACATTTCCCAGCTCCTGGAAGTCAGCGATCTGGAAGATAAAATCAATATCGCCATACAATTGCTGCCTCCAAAGTGCCAACTTGTGTTTAAATTAAGTCGTTATGAAGACATGACTTATCCTGAAATCGCAGATTACCTGAACATATCTGTTAAGACCGTTGAAAACCAGATGGGAAAGGCGTTGAAGAAGATCCGCGAGCACCTGAAGCCTTATCTGAGTGGAATTTAGAGTTCCGGATTTTTTGGAACCCGGAACCCAAATAACCATAAAAAAAATCCTCATCCCATAGGGGTGTCATCTTTTTTTACTGTTATAACAATAACACCAATAAAATTTGCTGATGGATATAGATTCCTACATATGGAATTTGATGGCGAAAAAGATAACCGGAACGTTATCTTTCAGGGAAAAGCAGGTGCTGAATGCCTGGATCAACCAAAACCCCGGGGGAAAAGAAATCTCTACCGAACTCGAGCAAATATGGGAACATGCCGGGCAGAAGGGGGGCATACAACATGTACCCGATGAAGAGATCGTTTGGGAAAAATTAGCACATCGAGTAAATACCTATGAACAGTCGATGGCCATGAAAGCACTTGACCGTGGAGCTGATCACAGCAAAACATACCGGAAACAAGCAACCAGAGGTAATCGGTGGGGACCAGGGAAGCTGTCTATCTCCCGGGCCCTGCCGGTCGCCTCAATGATTGCGCTTCTTGTGATCTCAACGGTTCATTTTTCAGGGTATAAGGGGGTGAACAAGGCAACCAGTTACCCTGTCATCAGCTTTTCCGAATTCAACAGGCTGCCTGAAAAAAATGTAGAAATAAGCCTATCGAGCGACTCGTTACAAGTTTACATGCTGCCTGACAAAAGCAGGGTATGGCTGAATAAAAACACCCGTATTTCCTATCCGCCTGACTTTGGTGATTCCGTAAGAAGCATATGGTTAACAGGGGAGGCTTTTTTTGAAATTCAGGAAGATCGCGACAAACCCTTCATCATTTCGGCCAATGGAAGTGAAACCAGGGTGGTTGGTACAGCATTTAATCTGAAGGCCTATGAAAAAGAGGACCCGGTGTTAACGGTAGTAAACGGTAAAGTGGAGTTTTCAGGTAATAAATCCCGAAAAGAAAAACTGGTGCTTGTCAAGGGAGAAAGAGGAACGCTTAATAGAAAAAGGGGGAGACTCATTAAAGAAAAAAATGAGGAGGATCATTTTCTGGACTGGAAACATATCCTGGTATACCGGAAAGAGATTTCTTTTCCATCCAATTACCTGAGAAATGAAGCCAGGTGGAAAAAAAGCCTCATCAATCAAACGGAAATCAGGGGCGAAATACATAACATAGCGAGCCTCGCTACCTATAAAAATGTCAAATTAAGGGTTAGCTATCATAAAAAACGAAAAAAGAAAAACCATATTATCACGGTATATAAATCATTGGGGCCTGGAGAGACAATCAGCTATAAATACCGGCTGGCCGACTGGTTTGGTAAAACACAGGACCTGCGTATAGAAGTTGTCGATGCTTCTGTGTCTAAGAATTAATGGGATTTTTAACTTATAAACCAAAACAATTATGTTTAATAACCAATTTATCCAAAACGAAGAGGTTGCTAATACCAACAATGCCATAAGTAGAGGAACCACCCTGAGAGGAAAAGTAGAAACAACCGGCTCTATCCGGATCGACGGAGAAATTATCGGTGATGTCAACACAAGAGCCAAAATAGTACTTGGTGAGTCCTCCCGGGTGGAAGGGAATATTTACGCCCAAAACGCCGACATTGGTGGAGTGGTCGAGGGAAAAGTGGAGGTGGGTGAGACATTGATCTTGAAACCCAGTTGCAGAATCCAGGGGGATATTGTTACGAATACCTTAATTGTTGAATCGGGTGCTAAATTCTCTGGCCAATGTGATATCGGGGGAAGTTTAAAGGAAATTAAACTGAAAGAAGCCCCAAAAATCCAGGATAAGAAAGTATTAGATAAAACTATGGCCGAAGAAACCAAATACAAATCAAAACTGGGTGCATGAACCGGTGTTTTCAGGGAGATGATCAGACGAATAAGGGGGTGAAAAATGCGCCGTTGGCAATGCTGTGTATTACTTTTTTGTTCTTCACGACCATTGAACTTTGTGCACAAGACAAAGAATGGGGACTTGGATTGCGTATAGGTAACCCTACCGGAATTACGGCAAAAAAATATCTGGGTACCGGCAACGCACTGGAAGTTGCCTTAGGTACCAATTTCAACAACGACGGATTTGAGTTACTCGCTCATTATCTTTTTCACTTTCCTGTGAGTGGCGCCCCGGGCCTTGACTGGTATTATGGTTTTGGAGGCCAGCTTCAAAGCCACGACCGCGGAGACAGGGACTGGGACAATGACATGGAATTGGGAGCAGATGGGGTGATCGGTTTGGAATATATATTTGCCGATGCCCCGGTTGCCCTCTTTTTGGATGGTATGCTTTTTCTGGAAATAATTGACGATCCGTTTGATTTCGATCTGGATGCAAGTATTGGTGTAAGATACGTTTTTTGATTCCGGAAATTTTTACGATTTTGATCTTTTTCACCAAAGCATTGAAAAACACTTATGTTTTAACCAAAAGAAATAACTATTAACCAATTATATAATCATGAAAAATCAACTGAAAGTTGGCAGTGTAGTAGGCATATTCAGAACAGGAATGGTAGGAGAAGTAGTGGAGATAATACATCATGAAGCTCAAACTAAATACCATGTCAAAGTGCCCAGTGAGGGTGAAACATATTCATATTCAAAACAGGATTTACATATATTCCCTGCATTAGGCCAACAAAACATCAGAAAAGAGTGGCAGGAAGGAAGACCGTGAAAAAACAGGACACACTCTCTCGTAAAACGTCTTTTGGTTCCGCAAAACCTCCGGAGTTATTTCACAGCAGACCCGGGAATTTGCCGGATAGCATTAAGTTCATTGCGAAAATTATGGTCTTTAACTTTTTTTGCTGGTCTTTCACATGAAATGTGTCGACTGCCCAGGATGCCTAATCTTCTATCGGCAGCCTGAGTTGTGGTAAAATTGACAATTGACAGTTGACAATTAATATCCTTTACCACTCCAAACAAACAATTGTCAATTGTCAATTTCAAATCAACTCATCTTCCTATGACAAATCCGGCAACTCAATTTGAAAAGACGATTCCTGATCCGGAACGGAATTCACCCTGATACTTCCCCCAAGCTTTTCCACGGTTTCCTTGACGAGATATAATCCCAGACCCGATCCTGAAATCTTTTCATTGGCCCGATAAAACATATCAAAAACCCTGTTTATGTGTTTTTTATGAATACCTTTTCCATTATCTTTTACAATGATTTTAGCCTGCTTATTCACTACAGCCACATTGATGTCTATATAGGGAGCCGGTTTTTTTTCGTCCTGGTACTTAAAAGCATTGGCAATTAAATTACTCATAATGATCTGAATACGTTTTTTGTCTGAAGTGAATTTTTCCGTTTGCTCGACGGTTAGTGAGGTTTCAATGGAAGCAAAATTTTTGTGATAACTATATTGATTCAGTATATTCTGAATGATGGGTTTAAAGTCAATCTTTTCCTCTTCAAGGGAAAGGTTGGTGTTCCGGGAATAATTGATAAGGTCCTCTATAAATTCATTGATTTTAGTCAGGCTTTTTTCTTCCAGCGACATATACTCGGCGACCTTATCCGGATCTTTTTCCTCCTTGGTTATTTTTATGAGGGTTAAAACCGAGGCGATCGGGGCGCGTAACTCGTGAGATACCACTGCCAGCAACTGATCCAGTTGGTGATTTAAGTTAAGTTGCTCCTTGTTTTTGGATTTCAACTTTTGAATAGCCTTGCTTAACCCTTTTTCGTAGTTGTTATTAACTTTATTGATGTAGTAAATAAACAAGGCAAATAAAATGGCAGATAAAGAAAGGTTAAAAACCAGCGTAACTTTTTTTTGAAAACCGTTAATATTTGTGTCGAAAAGTAGTGAATGATCGGTGATTATTGAAAGAATCAAATAACCTATTGGAATACCAAAATGTAAAATAAAATGATAAGACTTGTATCGGGTCACAAAAGAAATAGCAAATGCCACAGGCAAAAACAGAATAAAAACGCCTGCTTCATAGCCATATTTGCTGTCTGAGTAAAATATCAATGAACAAAGGGTAAAGATGGAGATGGTGACAGCGGTATTATAATATTTATTTTTATCGACAAAAAGCAGGATCACGACAAAGAGAAGCAGTGTAAATAAGGTGATAAATACTTCTTCATAAATTCCAAGAAATGCATCTACCACACTGCTGATGAACAACCCCACGATAATCAGTTTTATCAATTGGTTGACCAGTAAAATCCGTATCTTTTTATCCTTATTGGAAGCGGTCAGAACCCTGGTTCCATCAAATTTAAAGAGCTCTTTATCTGACTTAAACATTTTCAGGTGCTTAGTTCTTTCCGCCCTTCACCTAGCCTATCAAAAGTACCACGTCTGGAAAGAAAAGGTAGTTTAAAATCCATGATTCTAAACCGCCTAAATATAGATAATAACTGTGGCAATTAAAATCAGAACATCAATTACTTTTATAATGGCCATCATCTCAGTCAGCTTAGCCACCATTACAGTATAAACCCGCACAGTCCGATACTATTCTATTCCCCGCTATTGATAGCAGGCACCTGCGTGGGTGTTGCACAACTTAAGCATGTGCCACACCCGCCAGGTAAAGCATTAATTTTAAGCAATATAGTAGTTTCCCGACAGCGTAGCTTCCATCTGCAAAAAATAACAAAACTTTAGTTATATGAGCGCTCAAAAAGGGGAATGCGTAGATGGCAGCGGCTGCAATGATACATAGCTAGATGACCCTTATCTGATTGTTAAAGGCCGGTTTGTACTTACCGGTTAAATACTCCTTTATCCATTGAATATTCGCCACTGCCAGTAAAATACAAAGTAATGTACGGCAACAAATACATAATTGCAAACTCTTTTTTCGACCAGGGATCATCTACATGGATGACCAGTATTGCTACCAACATGGTGGCAATCAGTGGAATCACTGCGAGTCTGGTAAACAACCCCAGAATCAGGGCCCCGGAACAAACCACCTCTGCAAAGACTGTTAAAAAAAAACTAATATCACTACCCATCCCCAGGGGATCCGGGAAAGCGTCATAGCTATTGTGATAATTCATTAATTTTGGCAGGCCGTGTCCCAGCAACATCAATGAGCCCACAGAAACCCTCAGGACGAATATTCCAAAATTTTCATAACTATTGTACAGGAAACTTTTTGTTTTCATGGTTTGTCAATTAATACGGAGATATCGATAACTCTATGCAATTTTAAAAAGAGACTATGCTAAAATATGCAGCCCGCAGAAGTCATGTTTTCAAGACCTCCGCTAAGCTTGCTTGATTTTAATATTTGGCTTTGATTCAGTAGCTATATGCTGTCAATGCTAACATCAGGCCTGATGTGGTGATTTAATAGGTATAAGCATTTGGTGTTATGCCCCTGATCATACAAACGCACCTGACATTTTCTTTATTTTTTAGTTTATAATTATTTTCATTGTTTATTGTTGGATCCCGTTTCCCGCGACTGCTTCTGCAAATTTATTCCATCATATATTTAATTCCGGGAAGATTAATAAAAGTACGCACAATTTATATTGTCGATACAGATTATTGAACACTTAGTTTACCGAGAAAATGTCATAAATCAGCAAGTAATTGGGCTATCTGACCGATTAAAAACAAATATAAAGATATTATGCATTTACTTTGAGTCAGATATTTAAAAAAAACAAAAGGTTTTGATAAGGCAGCTAAGGGTTCAAAATTTAAACTCAGGTTGATTTCGAAAGATAGTTTTTAAATATCCGAAGTTCTCATTGTGTTTTAAGTATTTAGATTTCTTCCCCACTAAATAAGCAAATTAGTTAATTTACTCTTTTCATGGTAAATTAGATGTTTGAGTATTATTTCTGGTTAAAAATTGAATTTTTTTTAAGGTTGTTTAAGAAGCGGAGGTAGTGGGGTGAGGAAAAATCTAATTAATCGTTGAATTAGTTGGATTGGTTGTTTATAACCGGTTAATTAATTTCGTTTCCCAATAACCCTGCATAAAGCCATTTATGTCAGGGTTATTCGGTTTATGGGGCTTTGTATTTTGCGATCCTGCGGATGCATTGTTTTTTGGATAAATCAAGGAAATTTTGTATATTTTATAACTTTAGGTAACAGCTTTTAATAGTTAGCCAAAATACGTGCATAAACACTATAGTTATGAATTTTACTCCCAGAAAAGCGGAAGGCACTGACACGCCTAAGTCGATGGCCTTCCCAGAGGTAGGTCAATACATGGCAACGGATGAGATTACTTTACAACCGGGACTAACCATCAACGAGGCGGTGGATATATTGTTGAACTTTAAAGTCACCGGTGTACCTGTGTTGGATGAGGAAAGAAAAATTGTGGGTATGATCACTGAAAAAGACTGCCTCAGACTGATTGTGGACAGTGCCTATAATAACCTTCCTTACGAGGATAAAACCGTATCCGATTATATGTCACCGGTAGTAAAGACGATTTCCCTTGACAGCGATATTCTGGATGTGGCCAATGAATTTCTAACCACAAACTTCAGAAAATTCCCGGTGGTGAATGAACACGGCAGACTGGTAGGGCAGGTGAGTAGAAGAGATATTCTGAAAGCCATCCGGGATATGAAAAACACGACCTGGTAGATGATATTTTTGTAAATCGGAAAGTAAATCCGCTTAATGTCATTATATTTATGGGTGTTAACTACCATCCCAACTACGAATAACATGAACCACGGATTTACCAAAGTCATTTCATTCCTGATCATTATCCTTGTTTCCCACAACTTTTCATGTGTAAATGCCAGTGATGGTGATAAAAAAGGAAAGAAAGCCGCCCGGAACCTCGACAGCATTAAACTGCCGGAGGGTTTCAAGATAAGTATTTACGCATCGGATGTAACCGACGCACGGTCTATTTGCCTGTCACCGTCCGGTACTTTGTTTGTAGGCAACAGAAGCAAAGATAAGGTTTATGCCCTGCAGGATACGGACGGGGACTTTAAAGTGGATAAAAAATATACCATTGCCACTGATCTGACGATGCCCAACGGTGTGGCTTTCCTGGATGGAGATTTATACGTAGCTGAAGTAAACAGGATACTTCGATACGATGACATAGAGTCTCGGTTGAACAATCCACCGGAACCGGTTGTGATTTACGGGAAGTACCCTGATAAAAGACACCATGGCTGGAAATATATTGCATTTGGCCCTGATGATAAGCTGTATGTTCCGGTGGGTGCCCCCTGTAATATCTGTGAATCGAAAGATGAGGTATTTGCCACAATAACCAGGATGAATCCGGATGGGTCGGGCATGGAGATTTTTGCGCAGGGCGTGAGAAATTCTGTGGGATTTACCTGGCATCCCGAAACCTTCGAATTGTGGTTTACTGATAATGGCCGCGATATGCTGGGTGATGATGTGCCTCCCTGTGAATTAAACTACGCTCCAAGAAAAGGAATGCATTTTGGATATCCGTACTGCCATGGTGGCACGATCGAAGATCCTGAATTCGGTCATAAGTATTCCTGTGAGGATTTTGCCCGCCCCGCCCAAAATCTGGGTCCGCATGTAGCTCCCCTGGGCCTCAAGTTTTATACCGGCGATATGTTTCCGCCCTCCTATCGCAATCAACTGTTTATCGCCGAACACGGTAGCTGGAACCGGTCAAAAAAGATTGGTTATAGAATTACCCTGGTAAAAATGGAAAACGGAAAGGCACAGGGTTACGAAACTTTCGCCGAAGGTTGGCTGGACCATGATGCCCAGGAAGCCTGGGGCCGGCCCGTAGATTTGCTGGTTATGCCCGATGGCTCGATGTTGGTATCTGATGATAAATCGGGAGTTATCTATCGAATCACCTACGAAAGCTAAAAAATCAAATGTAAGTTTTGGCAGATAGAGGTTGCTATTCAGTTATCTTTTTGTAATTGATTTGTCATAAAAGATGCCAGCGCTTTCCTCCGTCAGTTGCGCTTTCCCAATCCCAGATCATTTTATCATCCTGAAAACGATGTAAGACCATTCTTTGCATGACTTTTTTCCCATTACTCTGATTTTAAAGATTTTTTATCACCATTAATTTCTCCCGTAAAGTCGAAATACCCACCCGGATTATCTGCCCACGCCTGGTGCCAGCTTTTGCCATCTTCCCAGCTTAAATCTCCATTTGCCTACCCGAAAATCAAAGGCAGAAAAGAGACCGGCTTCCCGCGCATTGGCCATTGCAGCATAAAGGATGATAAAAGGGATAATAACATGTTTTTCCGTGACCTGCTGTTTTGATAATTTGGCTCAAATCTCGTGAATCTTCACAGGTTAGCAGTCAAATCCTATATTATTTTACCCAGTAAGCATAACAAAAAATCCACCATTAACAACCCAAAGCATAATCACAAAACTAATGCTCCCTACATTGCTAACTGTCAACTATTCATTGCCAATTGTCCATTAAAAACTGTCCATTGTCAATTAAAAATATCTACACCCCCCACTTCTACCTGATCAAAATTAACTTTCTGGTAATAGACTCATCCGTAAAAGTATTAACCCCATAATCCAGCTTATAATAATAAATCCCTGCCCTCATGTCCACACCGTTACCATCTTTACCGTCCCAGATTACTTCATTTTCACCTTCAAATTGGGTTGTTAGCAGTATGGTTCTGACCCGTTTGCCCTGGCTGTCAAAAATTCTGATTCTGGCGGTGCTTTGTTGCGGCAAAGTAAATCTTATTGTGGTAAAGTCGCTAAATGGGTTCGGAAAGTTTTGGGCCAGGGAAAACACTTCATCGGTGGTCTCACTGGGTAGAGGCAAGACATTGTCAAAAGTTTTAGTATATACACCGTTTCCGTGGGTAGCCACGGCCACCCAGCCGTCGGCATGACGGTATTGAACCATCGGTACAACCACATTGCCTATGATATCAGGTCCCTCCTGTGCCCAGACCGTATTCATGCCATCCAGGTTATCAGCGGAATACAAACCAGTGCTGGTCCCAGCCAGGTATAAATACGCATTATTGGTTTTGGGAATAATTTTAGCCCACCTTACCGAAGGGCCACCCCCTGTTCCATCGCGGCGTTCTTCGAGATTGCCGCTTACAGGCTCATAGGTCAGGCCACCATCCTGCGAAAGATACATACTTTGTACATTATAATTGGAAAAAACAATCAGGATATTGTCTGCATTGCTTGGGTCGATATCGATACACGAGACATAGGCATTGTCGGGAAATGAGCTTGAAGTTACATTGTCTATCTGCGGAGCATAGGTGTCAGGGTTGCTAACTTTAAACACAGATCCTGTGGAGGTGCCGTAAAAAAGGATATTTCCCGGGGTTCTGGAAATGGCCAGACTGGTAATTTGACCGGTCAAAACCCTGGTTTCCGGCAGGTCGAACCAGTTAATGGTGGTAGAGTCAGTAGTACCTGAAATCTGGGTGACGTTACCGTTTCTCCAGATACGGTCGCCCCCGGCATAGTACATTCTGCTGTTGTTGCCCGGATCCAGGATAAAGGGGTTGATGAACAAAAGCCTCTGGTTTTCTGCCTTGCCGGCCAATGCAGGATCAATTCTTGCAACTGGTATTAATCCCTCTCCACTCAGGAAAAATCTGATGGTCCGGCCATTTTGGGAGCTTAGATAAACATTAGCACCATTATGTCCTATCGCGGCAAATCCTCCGTCACCACCCAGTAACCTGCTCCACTCCCCTCTGGGATCGGCCGAAAATGTCAGATGGGAACCATTGTCCTGCATTCCCCCGACAATTGTGTTATCGCCTGCCGGTTCATTAATGGCCAGGGTATAAAACTGTGTGGTTATATAACCATTGTTCAGGCTCGTCCAGTTTACTTGTGGGGCCAGGATATCATTGGTAATGCTGATACCACCGTCGTGACTGGTAATCGATACGTCGGAATTAGAAGGTAGAAACAACATATTGTGCTGGTCGGGATGTTGACCAGGGTAATTTGATATATCATTTACAGGGCTGTATCCACCGATCCAGGAGGTATTGGCGGTGGTGGAAAAGCCATCGGTGGAACGGTATAAATTAGTGCCTCCCAGGAAAACGATGTCTTCATTTTCAGGGTGAATTTTAACCATCATATTATAAGACCCCTGGGAGTTGTAATTGCCCACGGGACCACCGAACATCGGTATGTTATCGGTTAAATCCACCCACCTGCCGCCAAACCCGGAACCGTCTCCAAACAAATAAGTGTATCTCCAGAGGTCATTCGGATTACTGGATACCAGAAAATAAACTACATTCGGATTGGATGGAGAGATACCGATAACTGCCCGGTCAAAAATATCCGGAAAGTTACGGGGCGTAATTTTGGTCCAGTTCTGACCATCTTCAGAGCGATAGATACCCTTGAATTCCGAGGTTTCATCAGAGCTTGCTGCCGATTCACTCAGGGTAGCATAGAAGGTGCCATCTTCACCCTGGGCTACATCTGTAAACAATGAGCTGGCATTGGTGGCTTCACCGATTACATATTCCCAACTGTTTCCACCATCTGTCGATCGCTGTACACCACCGAAGGTAGCGGCCAGCACCTCGTCTTCATCATTGTTGTGGGGATTGGTAATAACATTCCATACAAATTGGAAAGGGTTGGTAAAGTTATTGGGTTCGCCCTGGGAGGTGGAGGGTAACAAAGTCCAGTCCAAACCGCCATTGGTGGATTTAAAAATACCGTCCCCACGGTAAGTGGCCCCCCCGCCACCACGGGCTGAATTTCCGGACAATTCACCGGTTCCGTAATACCATATATCTTCCTTTCCGGGCCTGATATCCTGGGCAACCGCCGTCACACTATGCAATGCTTCGGCCCTCGTGACTTTATCCCAGGTCGAACCGGCATCTGTTGACCGCCACATTCCTCCTGAAGTTCCCCCGGCGATAATAATGTTTTCATCAGTGACATCCAATGCCAGGGCCCTTGTTCTGCCACCCAAAAAAAACGGGCCGTTGGCCGTCCATTCCGTTTTCGATATTTCGTAGGTTTTCTTTTGTCTGGCATTCCTTTTCGACCCACCCCTGGCCGGAATATTTTCCGCAAAATACCGCTCCCTGCTACGGATTCCCCGAGGTATTGTACCCGACTTCGGATCTACCAGCATCCTGGTTTCATAGGCAATTCTTGCCTCAATATTTTCCTTTACCCCAATGGCACTTTTTTGCTCAATCTCCGCCAAATCCAGTGCCTGAATATCGGGTAAATCGATTTTTTCCTGTTGTGCCGGTTGATGCTGAAAAAAATAAAATAAAACATAGAGAGGAATAAAAAGAAGGGTGGTTATCAGTATATCCTTGTATATAATTTTTTTGTTGAAGTTCATGGGCTAAACAAGTTACAGACCAAATCGAGTCTAAAAATAGGTATTAGTACCCTATTTATACACTTACCGGGTTATATAATGCTACAAACATTTTTATAATTTCAGTTAACTGGCTAAAATATCTGCCTGATGCAGGCTTTTTTCAGTAAAGGATCATTTGAAAGGAGCCTTTGTGCAAATCAAATTGTTTTTCGTTGATTAACCCAGCGTTTACTTACATTTATTATATGGAAGTTCTGTCATATATTCCGGCAAGGGCCGGTTATACAAGAAGACATGGCAGCAGGCGGACTCCACCGCGGTGGCAAGCTTCGGTGCGTTGATGTTAACTTTTGCTAAAGCCTTAAACAATCCTGTCTAAACTGTTGCCACTCAATTTTTTATTGATTACTAACAGGTAACTACGCTAAATCTTGCCGCAGCTTTCGGCCTTTTTTGTTTTCCCGGAGATCTTTAAAACCGCTTGATCATTGGGTGCATTATTTACTTTCTTGAAACTTACCTGAGATAGTAAAAACCATTTTTTGGCATGAGGATTAACATTTTATGTTGCACATTTGTACCGGAATGGTCGAGAAAATCGATTGTGTTAAACAGGTGTTTCTTTTGGTTATCATTTAGCAGGGTAAGAAATTTCAAATGTTAGACAGGCCCGGAACCCTCTGTTTTGTATGGGGGTTTTTTTATTTCCTCTTGCTGAAGTCTTTAACTGCATACTTATGGCATCTGCTGTGTTTTTTCAGCCATTCTGAGAATAGAATGGTTA
This sequence comes from Agaribacillus sp. DX54, assembly GCF_056858335.1. Lineage (NCBI taxonomy): Bacteria > Pseudomonadati > Bacteroidota > Cytophagia > Cytophagales > Splendidivirgaceae > Agaribacillus > Agaribacillus sp. DX54. The sequence goes on along the minus strand of NZ_JBXEQE010000006.1, from coordinate 102,296 downwards.
TGACGCGTATAGGTTGAAAGGGCCGAAAATGGTATCCATTTCAACTGTTTTGATTCATTACTGAGAACCAGGGGCTCCTTATCATCCGCTTTAAAAATGTACCTGATATCATAGTGATAATGACTCTCTTCCTTCGCATTCGCCGGTATGAGGTGTATGTCAATGTCAAAAATCTGCTGGTTTACGAGCGTCAGGCTCGATAGCCCCGTCTCTTCTTTTGCCTCTCTTGCCGATACCTTCAAAATATTCTCATCTCCATCTGCGTGCCCGCCGGGCTGCAGCCACCTGTTTAGTTGCTTATGGTGTGTAAGCAGGGCTTTGTCTTTTGCCTTGTTAACGATCCACGACGAACCGGTTATGTGTCCGGTTTTCGAGGTTCTTTTAAAACAATCAGGCTCATCATTTAACAAGGTTAAAAAGTCATGAATAAATTTTTTTTCCTCCGGATAAGAAGTTTGATAGGCTATAAGGCTTGTAATCAGGTCATTTCTAGCCATAGCAGGTGAAATAATTTGATGATCCGGTTATTCGATGATGATATTTACCTTGTTGACACGGCCTTCCTGCAGGGTATCGGTCTGTACGCCTGCTCCGTAATTGTTTTTATCCCCTTTTTCCGCGTTGACAAAATACACCTTGGGCGCTAGTCCCTTAAAGATTACACGGCCTCTTTTATCGGTCATTTTGCCTTCCATGACAGCATTTTCTTCCTTTTTGTAATCCTCATTATTACCGTAAAGTGTTACCATCACCTCGGTTTCTGTATTTCCCAGCTCATTTAAAACGTTTATTCTCAGTGAAGTAGGCAGCAACTGGTCAGATGTCAGTGTAAATGAAAATAAAAAAAAGACAGCGATGATAAGTGTTATCTGTGTATATTTCTTCATAACATATCTGTAAATTATAGATAGCTTAAACAATATGCTAATGTACAAATTATTGTGTTTGCCTGACAGGATTATAGCAACTTTATAGAGGATATTTATTAAACTATCTGCACTGTAGTGTTTCTATCTATCAGTAAAGTCACCTTATACGAGCTGTTGCAATCAAATTACCGCATAATGATATCTTGGCCCCACTCTTTTCCGAAAGCTGTTGGACAAGGTACGGATTCATGGTTTAAGGGTTTTTCTTAAAAAATGTCCGCTGAGTGCTCCAAAGCCACCAACGATACCTCCGGTTAGTCCGGTAACCAGGATTATAACATATGCTTTCCCGACATTGAATAAGACAGCGATTTTTTGCGTCAATATGCTGTCAGTCTCCAAATCGATCCACCAGGCCATTGCCATCCATAGCAGGCCTACTCCCAGAAATCCAGCCATAAAATCTGAAAACCCTGATGATTTGATAGATGTAGCTACCAAAAATGCCACCGGTGCTATTACCCACCACGGCAAGAATTGTTGCATAAAAAACGAAAGGCCAGCAATCAAAATGACTTTAAGGCTCAACTTCATGGGTTGTGTTATTGTAAGGTTTGTGTATAAAATAAGGCATTGTTTTTTTCGTCGGCATGCTTCATAAACAGCAAACGGTGGTATCTCCCTTTGGCCCAAACCGGGATAAAGTTACTGTAATAGGGGCTTCCGGGGTTGCCGGATTGCCCACCCGGATATATGGCCCAGGCTTTGACCTCATCACCCAGCTCGGTCACCATCTTCCACGAAGGGCCGTGCCTTCCTCTCGTGGCATTGACAATGTTTTTGCCTCCTCCGGTAATGATTCCTTTTTCACTGAAAGCGGCCAGTTGGGGAACCAGGTGATTCACCGAAGTATATTTATAATTCCCCCAGTTTAACTCCCTGTTGGACGTTTCTTTCCATGCTTCAAGTTCTGAAACCGCTGTCAGGTAGCTTTGGGTTACAACATCCTGTAAGCTTTCTATCTCCGGTGTTTCCTTAATATCGGCATAGTTTTGGACGGTGTCATGGCGCATTAAATAAATGGTTTGCGGCGTACTGGGCGTTCTTAATAGCAGGCTGTCGGCATCGAATTCGTCCCAAAACGTCTTAAAAAATTGCGACCACCATAAGTTAAACACTGCCGGTGCTACTAACTCCGGTTCATTGTAAAAATCCCACGACTCCAGCGATTCCAGATGATCCTGCGCCGGTGACGGCAGGTTTTCCCTGTTAAGATAGCTGAGTAATACGGGCAGGCTTTCAGACGCTTTCATATTAAAGTTGTCGTTTTGCAAGGCCTGCATATCGGCGGGTGTTATGTGGTCCATCTCTTCAAGGCGTTGATTAATCCGGCGGTTACGGTAATGTTCGTAGTTACCATCATACACAAAATAGGGGTAAGTGCTGTCGACAGGAAACTGATTGGCTGAACTGACAAATCCTCTTGGAGGATTGAGTATACGGGCATTATGTTCTGGGGGAATAAAATCCTGCCAATCGTTTTGAGGCAGCGTACCATCCATCAAAAACTGGCCTTGTCCTTTTCTTTTCAAAGGAAATTTGCCCTGTACGCGTATGGCAATATCGCCGTTGGCACAGGCAAAGGCAAAGTTTTGAGCCGGGCAGGCAAAATGATCCATTGCTTCGTTAAATTCCCTGTAGTTTTTTGCCCGGTTTAACAGATAAAAACTTAAAGCTTCGTTAGAGCCATCGTGAGCCACCCATCTTAACGCATAATTTTGCTTTTTATTCTCAGGCATAAATTGCTCGTCATAAACTACCGGTCCATGATGTGTATATATTACGGTATCGATGAAAGGTGGCTGATTTCTTATAAAGACTGTATCAATCACTTTTCGTGCAGGCTTCCATTGTCCGTCATGGAAGTATTCATTTTTTTCGGGGGTTCTGAATTTTATTTTATACCAATCCCGCACGTCCCGCCGGCTGTTGGTCAGCGACCATGCGATTGAGTCATTGAAACCAATAATCACCCCCATGGCACCCGGCAGGCTTACACCCATTACGTTCATATCAGGGCTATGCAATTGAATGGCAAACCAGATAGACGGCAAATTTAACCCTAAATGTGGGTCACCGGCCAGTATAGGGTTTCCGCTGGCAGTCTTTTTACCGGATACCGCCCAATTATTGCTTCCGTTATCCGGGTCGGGCATTTCAATAATGGCGGAAGTGATGTCCTCCGGCACGGACAGGGAATCATCTTTTGTCTTCAGAGGGCTGAAATTCCAGGGTGTACCTTTCGGTATAACAGGGTCGATACCCCTGTCGCGAACAGGAAACAGAAAATCATAGGCTTCCTTTCCTATGATATTCAGCGTGTTAGTGCTTTTCAGATCATAGTCCCTGCCGGCCAGATTGTTAGCCATATACTTTAATAACAAGGAGGTTTTTTTGGCGGTCCATTTTTCAGGGCGGTAGTTAAAAAGCTTGTACTCGATAGGCAGTGTCTTTGTATCCAGAGCGTTGATAAAGGCATTCACTCCTTCTGCGTAAGCCTCGATCGCAGCCTTTGATAAAGGATGACTTGTCGCTACCTTTAATGAATTATCGGCGCCGTATTCAAGGCCTATTCTTCTATGCAACCTGTCTAACCTTAAAACCTGGGAATTTTTCCCAAAGATTTCAGATAACCTTCCCGCCGCAAAATGCGTCTGAAACTCCATTTGCCATAGCCTGTGGCTAGCAGTGACAAAACCCTGTGCAAAAAAGAGGTCGTGATCATTCCGGGCGAAAATATGGGGGATCATCAGGCTGTCATAGATTACCCTTACTTCAGCCTCCAGCCCACCTGTTTCCAATAAATGATCCTGATAACTGTTTGTGGTTGCTGCATTTTGCCAGAATCCGGAAAAAGGATCGAAAAATTTTCCCAGAGGAGGTACAGGCCCCAGCTTTATATTCAGAGCAACCACCAAAGATAAAGTGAAGGCCAGTAGCAATAACATGGAGATCAGATGCTTCATCCGGATTTAAATGGTATTGGGTGTCATTGTTTATTCATTAGATATTTCTATACTGTAATATATCATTTTAAACCGAATAACAAAAAGCATTACCATGGTCATCGTGTGACTCCAGGTCATATCACGACTTCAGCGTAATCACTTCAACGTAATTTCACCGGCATTCAAAACATTAAAATAGTTAAAAACCTCCCTAACTCACCAAAGGTTACCTTCATATCAATGCCCCTATTGAAGAAAAATAAACCAATGAGTTTTTGATTTGATAAAAATGATTAGGAAGTTTGAGTAATAAAACAGGAAAGTTAGTATATGCAAAAATTCTTGGCTCCCATCCATCTTACAGAAGACCTGGTGTTAGGTGGTAATAATTTAGTGCTGCTTGCCGGACCCTGTGCGGTGGAAAATCAGGAAATCTGCCTGGAAATCGCCACGAAGGTAAAGCAGGTTACGGATGAATTAGGTATTTCCTATATATTTAAAGCCTCTTTTGATAAAGCCAACCGCACTTCTTCAGGCTCATTCCGGGGCCTGGGCTTTGATGAAGCCATGTCGATTTTGCAGGCAGTAAAAGAGCAGGTAGGGGTACCGCTGGTAACAGATGTACATGAGTCACATCAGGTAAGTGCTGTGGCTGAGGTGGTAGATGTTTTACAGATTCCGGCTTTTCTCTGCAGACAGACCGATTTGCTGGTTGCCGCAGGAAAATCAGGAAAAGCAATAAATATAAAAAGAGGTCAGTTCATGGCACCTGAAGATATGCAATATGCCCTGGAGAAAATCCGTTATACGGGCAACCAAAATGCATGTCTGACGGAGCGGGGAGTGACCTTTGGTTATCACAATCTGGTAGTGGACATGAGGTCATTGCCTGTTATGAGACAATTTTCGCCCGTCATCTTTGATGTGACTCATAGTGTTCAGCAACCCGGAGGGGCCGGTGGAGCTTCCGGAGGGCAAAGAGCGTTTGCCCCCTATCTGGCCCGGGCGGCGGCCGCCGCCGGGGTGGACGGGTTTTTCATTGAAACCCATCCCGAACCTTCAAAGGCTTTAAGCGACGGGCCAAATATGGTGCCCTTAAAAGACATGCCGGATTTCCTGAAAATGATCCGGGAAGTATGGGAAATAGGGAAGTCATATAGTTAATAATCAGGGAATTTGCAAAATGTTAATTTTTAATCTTATTATTAGTTCATGTTCTTAAAGTTTTTATATTTGCTTTTTGGAAAAAAGAAATTTTTATTTGTACATTTTTAACAATCCCTTAATATTCAATATGAGAATCAAATTACTATTATTGTTTTTTATAATAGGTGCCGACTCCTGTGTCCCAATCAAAGAGCGTCAATACCTGCAGGGCGATCGATTAGTGGAACTGGATTATCAAACAAAATATGTAGAATATAGATTGAAGTCTGAAGACATTTTGCAAATAAAGGTTTTTACAACCACGGTAGCCGAGTTTAACTGGTTTGCCCAGGCTCAGACACAGCTTGAGGGGGGCGGTGATCCATTGCTATCCGGATTTATCATTGACGAACAGGGTAATATCGAATTGCCGGTAATAGGTGATGTCAAAATTAATGGATTAACCCTTAGCGAAGCGCAAAAAAAGATAAGCAATCTGCTGCAACAGGGCGGGTTGGAGTCGCCCAAAGTAGTGATTAAGATATTGAGTTTTCAATATACAGTATTGGGAGAAGTGAGGGCTCCGGGTACGTTCAATAATTATACCGGGAAGATAAATATTTTAGAGGCACTGGCAAATGCCGGGGATTTTTCAGATTTTGCAGATCGTAAAAATGTCAAAATAGTCAGGTATGAAAATAATATAGCCCGTGTCTTGTATGTAAACGTACTGGACCGGGATATTTTAAGTAATCCTTATTTTTACATACAACCGAATGATCAGATCATCGTTGATCCTGTAAAAGCGGTTAATGCCAGAACTGGCCAGCAAAACATAGCTGTTAGTTTGAGTATTCTTGCTTCTGTGGCCAGTATTGCTTTATTAGTGGACAGACTGATAAACGATAACTAAATTATTCAAGATACAAAGTATTTAGTAATTAATTAAACGTGCAGGTCGTGAATAGTAATTTGAATAATAAGAAGGATAACTTTTCCGATATCAGGAAGATCCTGATGAAGGCAATCAGAAACTGGTATTTTTTCCTGGGAGTACTTTTGATTGCTTTTGCTATCGCCTATTTTGCCAACAAGTATACCAGGCCCGTTTACCGCGTTGAGTCAAAGATCCTGGTCAAAAGCAGGACCGGTGCCAATGCAGCAAGCTTTCTCTACGGAACCGATATCTCCAGCGATATGGTTACCGAAGGAGTAGAGTCCTTCGTATTGAAATCCTATCCGATTATCTACAAAACGATCAATGAATTAAACTTTACCCATTCATTTACCATTGAAGATGAGATAGGACCCAAACAAGCCTACGGATGGGAACCTGCCATCATGCAAATTGACTCTGCCATGGAGGTCAAAAACTATGGCAAATCTTATCAATTCATTGTCAATGACAAAGATCATTTCAAGTTTTTTTCGAAGGATGACCCGGGTAATGCTTCCACATTGTATGAATTTGGCCAGACAGTCGACTACCGGGGCTTGACTTTCAGGGCCATCAAAAAAAGAGATTACGATTATAGTTCCATTATTAATCAGGAATTCACCTTTTCCCTGTGGCACCCACATTATGTTACCATGGAATACACGAATAAACTGAATGTCATTCCAGGTACTGACGGCTCTACCATAGACCTTGCATTGATTGGTACCATACCACGCAAGGAAATTGATTTTATTACCAAATTGATTGATGTCTATATCGATGAAGAACTGAAACGAAAAAACGAGCAGGCTACCAAAACCATCAACTTTATCAGCCGGGAACTAAAGAGGATTACTGATTCCCTTAACCTGATTGAAACAAGAAAGGTGAGTATCAGGCAACAAAGTTCCGCGCAATTGAGTCAAAGTGCCGTACAATTATATAACCGGCTCGATGACGCTGAGTTGCAAAGTGAACAGTATGAAAACAAGCTTGCTATCTACAACCAATTATTGAGTACCATCAATTCTTCCTATAATTTTGACGACTTGTCGGGATTAGCGGCTATAGGTATTGACGATTCGGGATTAAAAAAATTGATTGATGATTTGGTTACTGAGCAGGAAAGAATTGATCAGGCAGAACAGGGCACAGGCCAAAACACCAACAACCCTTACATTAAGCGAGCAAGAGATAATGTGGAAAGACTAAAAACAAGTATTTCCGAAAGTGTAAACAACCTGGTCGCTGCAACCCGGCAAAATAAAAACAGGCTGGACAGCCGGGCAAATAGTATAAGGAGGGAAATTTATGCGGCCCCCGGCGCTCAACAGTCCCTGGTGAACATTGAAAGGCTCAATCTTATTAGCGAAAATCTTTACATTCTCTATAATACAAAAAAGGCGGAAGCGGAAGTAGCCAAGGCTTCGGCATCTACAGATATCCAGGTTATCGACCCACCTATGCAGATTGGAGGAGCAGAGAAAAGTGATAAGAGAAATTACCTGATCGCCTTCTTTCTGGGCATAACCTTACCGTTGGGCTTTATTGTGAGTAAGGATTTCCTGAGTAACAAGGTGGCTGAAAAAGAAGATATCGAAAGAAATACAAATATTCCGATATTAGGTCAAATATGGCGTTACGTGAAGGGTAAAAGCATGTTGGTGGTCCATAATAACCCCAAATCGGTTGTCGCAGAATCCTTTCGTTCGGTGCGATCGAACCTTAATTTTTTTACTTCGGATGTGGATCAGAAGATCTTTGTCCTTACCTCCAGTGTGAGTGGTGAGGGAAAAACTTTCTCTTCTATTAACCTCGCCACCGTGTTTGCATTTTCCAGCAAAAAGGTGGTGCTGATGGGTGCCGATCTTAGAAGACCTAAAATATTTGGTGACTTTGGCCTTAAGAATGATGTGGGACTTAGTAACTTTTTAGCGGGGTCGGCCTTTAAATCAGAGATTATCCAGTCGACAGAGATACCTTATCTTGACATAATCAGCAGTGGGCCCGTACCGCCTAATCCGTCAGAACTTTTAATGAATAATAAAATGGGGGAACTTGTTAATGATTTGAAGAAGGATTATGACTATATTCTGATTGACACCGCTCCCTTGGGCTTAGTGACTGACGCCTTTATTTTGATGAATTATGCCCATCACACTATTTTCCTTGTCCGCCAGAATAATACCCCCCTGGAGGCTATTAAAAATGTGCAGGAACTCTATGAAAGCGGAAAATTGAAAAATGTAAGTATTTTGTTCAACGATGTCAAGGACCAGAGTAACAACTATGGTTACGGCTATGGTTATTATCAGGACAAGGGCAAATAGTACTTTTTTTTCTGCATGTAACTTTTCCTGATGCTGAGTATTGAACAATAAACATAGGTGGGCTAATTTGCGGGTGGAAATAATAATATTTTTTGAATAATTATAAATAAAACCTGAATAAATGTTAAAGGAACTGTTGAGTAAACAAAAAAAGATTTGTGTGGTTGGATTGGGATATGTAGGCTTACCCATTGCGCTGGAATTTGCCAGAAAATTTTCCGTTATCGGATTCGATATCAATGCCAAAAGGGTGGAAATGATGAATAATCACATCGACCCGAGCAAGGAACTGGAGAAAGAAGACTTTGAAGGCTGTGATATCAAATTTACCGATAATCTAAAGGGTATCGAGTCCGCTAGTTTTTATGTTGTTGCTGTACCTACGCCCATTGACGAGTACAGAAGGCCTGATCTGAAGCCACTTTTGTCTGCCTGCCAAACGGTCGGGAAAGTGTTGAAAAAAGGCGATTACGTGGTGTTTGAGTCTACGGTCTATCCGGGATGTACCGAAGATGACTGTGTTCCGGTGCTGGAAGAAGAGTCCGGGCTGAGATTCATCAAAGACTTCAAGGTTGGTTATTCCCCCGAAAGAATAAATCCGGGCGATAAGGAGCATACCCTGACCAAAATCCTGAAAGTGGTCTCCGGTTGTGATAAAGGTTCGGCCAAAGTGATTGCTGATGTTTACGCTTCTATCATAACGGCAGGCATTCATAAGGCCTCTTCCATCAAAGTGGCCGAGGCCGCAAAAATTATTGAAAACACCCAAAGGGATGTTAACATAGCCCTGATGAATGAGTTGTCTATAATTTTCAACAAAATCGGTATCAATACTTATGAGGTGCTGGAAGCCGCAGGAACCAAATGGAATTTTTTAAGATTTACACCGGGGCTGGTAGGTGGGCATTGTATCGGTGTAGACCCTTATTACCTGACACATAAGGCCAGTGAACTGGGTTATCATGCCAAAATGATCTTGTCGGGCAGGAACATAAATGACAACATGGGGCAATTGATAGCCAGGGAAGTTGTACAGCATATCATTACCAATGACAAATCTCTGAAAAGGGCAAAAGTGTTGATCCTGGGGGCAACTTTTAAGGAAAACGTTTCTGATATCAGAAATTCCAAGGTGGCAGATGTCTATAATGAATTAAAATCATATATGGTTAAGGTACATGTGGCTGACCCATTTGCCGATAGTGACGAGGTGAAGTATGAGTATGGATATACCATCCAAAAAAGGCTGGATAAAGACTATGACGCAATAATATTAGCGGTAAACCACGATGATTACATGAATCTTGAAGAAGACTACTTTCAGAAATTGACTGGCACAAATGCACTTTTCTTTGATGTGAAAGGCGTATTTAACGGCAGGATCTCCAAAATGGCTTATAAAAGCCTGTAATTGTCCGGGTTTTATCAATTGACTAAGTGATTAATCAAAACAAATGTGGCCAAAGTTTTAGTTACCGGTAACGCCGGATTTATAGGGATGCACACGGTGCTGGCCCTGCTTGAAGAGGGACATCATGTATTCGGACTGGATAATATCAATGAATACTATGATGTTAACCTCAAATACAGCCGCCTGGAACAACAGGGCATACCCCGCGAGCAATTAAACTACGGACAGGTATACAAAGTGGATGAAGGATTAAGCTTTATTTATTTGAACCTGGAAGATAAAGATGGCGTTCTTCAAATCTTTGAAGATGAGAACTTTGACTACGTAATTCACCTGGCTGCGCAGGCCGGTGTACGTTACTCCCTTGAAAATCCTGATGTATATATTGAAAGCAATATAAAGGGATTTCTCCATATTCTGGAGGGGTGCAGAAGATTGAATGTGCAACATCTGGTTTATGCTTCCAGCTCATCGGTTTATGGATTGAATTCAGCAACTCCATTTAAGGAGTCCCATGCTACAGCACACCCGGTTTCCTTATATGCAGCCACCAAGAAAGCCAATGAAATGATGGCACATTCTTATGCCTATCTCTATCATATACCCGTCACCGGGCTGCGTTTTTTTACGGTTTATGGCCCATGGGGCAGACCGGATATGGCTCTTTTTAAGTTTACAAAGAATATTCTGGCCGATGTGCCCATAGATGTTTATAATTATGGAGACATGAAAAGGGATTTTACTTACATCGATGATATTGTAAGCGGAATTGTCAAAACGCTTACCAAAATTCCTGCCGGTATAAAAAAATCAAAACTGCCAACCAACCATAGCTCAGCACCTTACGTCCTGTACAATATTGGCAATAGTGAGCCTGTAAAACTCACTGATTTTATTCACGCCATCGAAGAAGTGATCGGTAAAAAAGCAAAAATAAACTATTTGCCGCTTCAACCGGGTGATGTGAATACCACGTATGCCGATGTCAGCAGTTTGAAGGAGCATGCAGGTTATATGCCATCCACCTCTGTGAAAGAAGGGATAACGAACTTTGTGGAATGGTACAAAGGATATTTTTGAGGATTGGTGAAAATTTAGCATTTTTTTCATAAAAAAAATATAAATAGTTATATTTTTGTCATTGCATATTGAATAGTTGCCTTGTTTTGAGATTTTTTTATTACAATGTAAGTTTGTGGTTACATTTTTTAAATTAATCGCATTAATTACTAATAGTTATTAATATCTTGGTTCGAAATTCTTTAAAACTCACTTAGAATGAAAAATACTTACACCCTGACTTTCCATATATTCAATCTTAGACTGTCGATGCCGGCGGTGATATTTGCCCTGTTTTTTTTCCAGCATGTACATGCGCAATGTCCCAACGGGACTGCCGCACATTACAAACTGGATGGTACCATCAATTTTCCGGATTTTTCCGGCAACAACGATGGCAGTTGTGTCGATGGGGTAAATTGTCCCGGTACTACAGAAGGACTTATCGGTGGAGCACAACAGTTTAACGGTATCGACCAGTATATTGAAGTTCCCGCCTCAGAAGACTTTGATTTCGCCGGAAGCTTTACCATTGAAGCCTGGGTTAAATTTACCACCAGTTCCCCCAATCAGCGGGTGTTTGTTTCAAGAACTAATAATGAGGATGAAGGGACTAACGAGGGCATGTTATGGTGGGTTGGTGTTGAACAGAACTCCAACCTGGCTATATTTAAGTTAAGGAGTAATAGTGTCAATTTGGACATCAACGAGGTGAAGGGGAATACAACCATCAACAATGGCCAATGGCGCCAGGTGGTTGCCGTTCATGATGCGGAAAATGGTGAAATCAGGATCTATGTGGACGGTGCGCTTCAAAACTCCAGTGCGCTAAGTCTTGCCGGTAATTTTGCAGCAACCGATAACCCATTGAGGATCGGTAACTTTAAATTCTCAGATGTAACTGCTGACAACGCTTTTTTTGATGGGGCCATGGACAATATTGGAATTTTTAACAGGGCCCTTACGGGAAATGAGATTTTGCAACACTTCAACAATGGAAATGCCGGAACAGGCATTTGTCCTCTCATACCGGAAATCACCTCCACAGCTCCCACATCTGTCTCGATCGGAGAGACTTATAACTATCAGGTGGAGGCTACAGGAGACCCTGTGCCGACATTCAGCCTGAAACCTACCGGTACCGGTATGCAAATCGATGCAAATACCGGCTTAATCACCTGGACACCCCAGCAGGCAGATGCTGGCGTGTTAGATGTCACTGTGAGGGCATCTAATAGCCAGGGTAACGATGACCAGCCTTTTAGTATCACGGTTAGTCAGCAAAATGACGCACCTGCTTTTGACAATGCCGGTGACCAGACCGTTGATGAAGATCCCGGACCCCAGACTGTTACTGGCTGGGCCACCAATATAGATGACGGTGATCCTGAATTGGTGCAGGTGTTGACTTTTAACATCACAGGTAATACCAATCCGTCTCTGTTTGCCGCAGGGCCTGCGATTAGTGAATCCGGGGATTTAATATATACTCCTGCCGACAATGCCAATGGATCGGCAGACATTACGGTAACTTTGTCAGATGACGGTTCACCTCCTCTAACCAGCGCGCCGGTAACATTCAACATTGCGGTAAATCCTGTTAATGACGCACCTGCATTTACACTTTCGGAAACTGAGGTTACTGTAGAAGGGAACTTCGATGAAGTTACCATAAATGTTACACCGGATCCGGTACCGGCCGATGAGACTAATCAAACAGTAATATACACCTTGAATCCTGAAACCGTAGGTTTTGCGCAGGTATCGATATCGCCTATCACCGGTGCTGTTACTATCAATCCTTTGGCAGGAGGTGGCGCCGGCAATCAGGAATTTGAAGTTATTGCAGACGATAATGAAAATGAAAACAATACTTTTACACAAACTTTTACGTTAAATGTAGCAGGTCCCACCGGCCTCGGAGATAGTGAATTTGCCGAATCCCTGAGTGTTTTCCCTATTCCCGGATCGGATCAGATCACTTTAAGAATGGAGAATGACTATCTCGGTGAGGTAAAAGTAAAGATATTCGACATGAGGGGTAAAATGGTTAAAGGGTTTTACCAGGTCAAAAATACCCAGCAATACTTACAGGAATTGAATGTCAGTGACATAGAAACCGGAACTTATTTTGTCCATGTAGTACTTGGCAATGACATTATCCTTGAAAAACTATTAAAAAATTAACTGATTTTAGCGACTGGATGGAGTAGTAAAGTATAAAATTTGATTTTTAACTTAAAACATCCAAATTGGAATCTATACTGCGAAACATAGCTAAAATAACCTTTGTACTATCATTGTTTTCCCTGCCGGCGCTGACGTATGGACAGCTCAGAATAATGCCATTGGGGAATTCGATTACGGCTGGCACCAAACCTAACAATGGGCCCAAGTCCACCGATATCGGTTACCGGAAAAGACTTTTCCTGGCGTTGCAACCCACTTATCCGGGGTTGCAGTTTGTAGGGAGTGAGTCAAACGGTAATGGAGGATTTGATCAGGATCACGAAGGACATCCGCGTTGGAAGGCTGATGAGATTCGAGACAACATTTATTTGTCCGGTGAGGATTGGCTTACCAATAATCCGCCACATGTAATTCTTCTGCACATCGGAACCAATGATATCGGGGCCGAAGAAAACCTTACCGATATCGTTACTGAAGTAGAGGCGATTCTTGACCGAATTGATCAATATGAGGCAGACAACAATACGGAAGTGGTTGTGTTTGTGGCAAGGATTATCAGATTCCTGTTTGGCTCCTTTAATGGTACCGAGACCACTGCCTTTAATAATCAAATTGAGTCGATGGTTAATCAGAGGATCGATAACGGCGATAAATTGATCATGGTCGATCAGGAATCTGCTATTACCTATCCCGATGCGCTCATAGAAGATAAAATACATCCGAACCAGGATGGCTACGAGGACATGGCCGATGCATGGGAGCTGGCCATAAATAGTAATTTGACTGGTCCTCAAATAACAGATCCCGGTATTTTGACCGCTTCTCCGGGAGAAAATTTCCAGTATCGAATAGAAGCCACCGGGGTCCCGACGCCAGAGATTCAGGTTGACAACCTTCCCGCCGGTATGACATACGACCCCGCAACCCGAACGGTCTCCTGGATGCCGGGACAAAATCAGCAGGGGCCGGCTTCGTTTGATGTTACTGCCACTAACCCACTCGGAGCGGACAACCGGACTATCAATATTAATGTGGAACCGGTTAATGATCCACCCGTATTTACAAAAGGCCCTGACATCACCATCGATGAAGATGCCGGCCCCCAGGAATTTACCAATTGGGCTACGGGCATCGATGATGGTGATAACGAATCAGACCAAAATCTTACTTTTAACATGGTCAGTGTGCAGTCATCCAACAGTAATACAATATCACCTGCCATCGATGCGAATGGTGATCTGACTTTTACACCCGGGGAAAATGTAAATGGTATTTTTACCGTAACCATTTCTCTCAGCGATGATGGTATGCCCTCACAGACCAGTGCCGAACAAACTTTCACTATCACCATCGATCCTGTCAATGACCCACCGGCATTTACCCTTTCCGAGGAAAGCGTCCAGCTTGCTACTGGCTTTGAAACTACCCAAATTAATGTATTACCCGAAGCAACACCGTCTGATGAGGTCTCACAGACCGTTACCTATTCTATTATTCCGTCCTCTGTTAATTTTGCGGATGTTGCCATTGACAATACCGGAATGATTTTAATTAAGCCAAAGCCCGAGCATTTAATTGGAGAGCAGGAATTTGCCGTCTTAGCCAATGATGGGCAGGCGACAAACAATATGTTTGTTGCATCATTTATACTCTCCGTTGACTTAGCAGTCGGTATCGAAGATGCGTTGAAAAAGTCTGTTAAAATGTATCCTAATCCTGCAGATAACATGCTGAATGTTCAATTGGAAAACAGTTATCTGGGCCAGGTTAATTTGCAGTTGTATGACCTGAGGGGTGGCCTGATTAAGTCGGCAATCTATTTGAAAACCACCACATTAATGAATCGACCTGTCGATATAACCCGAATTAAGAGCGGTCCGTATCTGATGAGGGTACAACTGGACAGGAATGAAGTTTGGAACAGGATTATCATCAAATGAGCTTTATCATGGATCAGTAGGAAACAGCCCTTACAGGGGTACTTTTTTTAGAACCGGTAACAATAAAAGCCCGCTGTTTTCCGGAAATTAAAAACTTGGCGTTAATCTTACATTCGGTTGAATATGAGTACTTAATGTTGGGTTACCTTCTCTTTTTTCAAGGCATTAAAGCCAAACTAGTCCGTAAATGCCTGAATGTCCTGAAACAGACATTTTTGGAAAAAGCTACGGAAGCTTTTGACGTAAACTCAAAATAAAAATGCCAAATTGGGTTTTTGACAGATTATAATTATGTAAAAAGTGCATATTTATTACTCCAATGAATTAAAACTGAGAAAAATACCAATAGATTTACCAGCTATTTATAAATTTGATTTTTTAAAGTTAAACTTGTGAGAAATTAAGCCAGGTGCTGGTAATCAGGTGACATTGAGGCTTTTAACAAATTAGAATTTAATGACCGGAACAAATATAAAGAATGATAATTGGACTTTGGTGATATCACCCCAGTCTAAATTATTAAGCCTGCAATTAGATGATATATGGAGATATAAGGATCTGCTTTATCTGTTTGTCAGAAGAGATTTTGTGGCTACTTATAAACAAACTATTCTTGGTCCGGCGTGGTTTTTTATCCAACCTATTTTAACCACCATCACCTATACCATTATTTTTGGCAATGTGGCCGGCTTATCGACAGATGGCTTACCCAAAATGATTTTTTATTTGTCAGGTGTGGTTTGCTGGAGTTACTTTTCGGATTGTATAACCACCATTTCAAGCACGTTTATTACCAACGCGCAGGTGTTCGGAAAGGTATATTTTCCAAGGCTGATCGCTCCTTTGTCAGTCGTAATATCTAAATTGATAAAATTAGGTATACAATTTTTGTTATTCATCGTCGCACTCTTTTATTACATTGTATTTGAAGATACTGTGGTTAATCCCAACATTTACCTGTTACTGTCACCCATCCTGGTATTATTAATGGGAGCCATGGGGCTGGGGCTTGGCCTGCTTATTTCCTCACTGACCACCAAGTACCGGGACATGAGATTTCTGATTACTTTTGGCGTTCAACTATTGATGTATGGTACCCCTGTTATCTATCCACTGTCTGAGGTGCCTGAGAAATACCGGTTGCTTGTCACCTTGAATCCCATCTCCTCTATCATTGAAACATTCAGGTATGGCTATTTGGGAAGTGGCACCCTGAATGCCTATCACCTGATGTATAGTTTTACTTTTACAATTATTGTTCTTGTTGTGGGTATTATAGTATTTAACAAGGTGGAAAAAACCTTTATGGATAGCGTTTAAGTGTGGGAATAATTGAACGGATATGTCTGAAAAAATAATTGAAATAGAAAACCTGTCTAAACTTTACCGCCTTGGAGACATTGGCACCGGATCATTAAGAAATGACCTGCATCGCTGGTGGGCCAAGATCAGGGGAAAAGAGGATCCGTTTATGAAGGTCGGGGCTGAAAATATCAGGTCTATGAAGGCGGAGAGTGACTATGTTTGGTCACTAAAAGATATCAGCTTCAGTGTTAACAAAGGTGATGCACTCGGTATTATTGGAAAAAACGGTGCCGGAAAATCGACACTGCTTAAAATTTTATCGAGAGTTACCGCTCCAACCAAAGGACAAATCCGAATAAAAGGCCGTGTAGCCAGTTTACTGGAAGTGGGTACCGGATTTCACCCCGATCTGACCGGCCGTGAAAATATTTTTCTCAATGGGGCGATCATGGGGATGACCAAAAGTGAGATTAAAGCGAAGCTTGACGAAATTGTAGACTTCTCAGGGATTGCCGCTTACATCGATACGCCTATAAAGCGCTATTCTACAGGTATGCGGGTCAGGTTGGGCTTTGCAGTAGCAGCGCATCTGGACTCGGAAATTTTGGTGGTGGATGAAGTGCTGGCAGTAGGCGATTCCGTATTTCAGAAAAAATGTATCGATAAAATGACTAAGGTGAGGAGCGAAGGTCGTACGATCCTTTTTGTTTCGCACCAATTATCGGCCGTAAAAGGCCTGTGTAAAACCGGAGTGGTACTGGTGAATGGTCAGTTAAAGTTTGATGGCGATATTGACGGGGCCCTGGAGTATTATGCCAGTACCAACAATTCCATAAAAGGCCAGGAGTTGACACTCGATGACCTCGACAGGCATCAATCGGTGGGACAGATCAAATTCAAAAAAATGGTATTCGAATCCTACCCGGTCGATTTCGGGCAACCCATCAGGTTTAAACTGATGCTGGAAACCCAGGGCACAGAAAAATATTTTACCGATGTTGACATGGCTATTAACATCAGTGACCGGAATAAGAGCTGTATCGTACATTGTGCCAACAAGTTCCTTGGAAAAAACTTTTCACACACTGATGACAAATTGGAATACCATTTTGAAATAGAAAATAATCTTAAGCCCGGATATTATTATATGACCTTATTTTTGAGAAGCAGAGACATTATCCAGGATTGGATAGAAGACCAGATAATTCTGGAAATACAGGGAAGCAATCCCTATGGCTATCACAGCAACGGACTTATCCAGGGGAATGTTTTACCGGGCTTTAATATCAGTCAGGTTAACTCCAAAGTATTGCTCTAATTAACTATAACATCGATAAAAAAACATTCTATGAAAGTTGTTATTTTGGCAGGGGGTTTTGGAACGAGAATCAGTGAGGAGAGCGGTGTAAGACCAAAACCCATGGTAGAAATAGGCGGCAAGCCTATTTTATGGCATATCATGAAAATCTACGCTTCCTACGGGCTAAACGATTTTATCATTTGCTGCGGCTACAAAGGATATGTCATTAAAGAATATTTTTCAGATTATTTCCTGCACTCCACTGATTTTAGCATTGATCTCAAAGGTAATTCCATGGAGGTATTAAACAATAATACGGAACCATGGAAGGTCACACTGATTGACACGGGCGAAAACACCATGACAGGAGGGAGGTTAAAAAGGGTAAGGCGTTACCTGGGTGAAGAAACCTTTTGTTTTACCTACGGCGATGGCGTTAGTAATGTGAATGTGCTGAACCTGATCGATTTTCACAAAAAACAGGGTACGCTGGCTACCCTGACCGCTGTGCAGCAACCCGGAAGATTCGGTGTTTTTAGTTTGAATCAGGGTGAAAATGTGTTGGAAAGCTTTAAGGAAAAACCCAAAAGCGATGGTGATCAAACCGCCTGGGTAAATGGCGGATTTTTTGTTTGTGAACCTAAGGTCATCGATTTTATCTCCGGCGATTCGACAGTTTGGGAAAAAGAACCTATGGAAAAGCTTGCACATGACCGGTTGCTCGGCGCTTTCAGACACGAAGGGTTTTGGCATCCTATGGATACCTTACGGGATAGGAATGTATTGGAGACTATGTGGAACACTGGGAAAGCACCATGGAAAATCTGGGATTAATTTTAGGATACTTATGAACGAAAATTATATTTTAACTGAAGATCTCGCCTATATTTTCAGGAAATTATCGGCTGAGGAAAAAGAAAAATTCAGAGACACTTCTATTTTGATCACAGGTTGCGGAGGCTTTTTAGGATACTATTTTATGCATTTTTTTACGGCCTACGCAGATCGGCTAGGGATAAAAAAAATAATTGCCCTTGAAAACTTTTTAACCGGCACCAAAGATTGGCTGGATGAACTGGTTTCGTCCTCACCCAAAGTAAGTTTATATGAATTCGACATTATCAAAGATGACATTGCACAGATTGAAGGGGTAGAAAACGTCGATTTAATTATTCATGGTGCTTCCATAGCCTCCCCGACTTTCTACCGTATTTATCCGCTTGAAACTGTAGACGCCAATATTTGGGGGCTGCGGAGGTTGTTCGATTATTATGTCGAACGGAAAATCAAGGGTTTTTTGTTTTTTTCAAGTAGTGAAATTTATGGCG
The DNA here is from genome assembly GCF_056858335.1 of Agaribacillus sp. DX54. Taxonomy (NCBI): domain Bacteria; kingdom Pseudomonadati; phylum Bacteroidota; class Cytophagia; order Cytophagales; family Splendidivirgaceae; genus Agaribacillus; species Agaribacillus sp. DX54. The sequence goes on along the minus strand of NZ_JBXEQE010000006.1, from coordinate 83,473 downwards.
ATCCTTTCCCCGAGTTCATTCCTACCTCCGAAGACTACAGAGGCAATGTAGCTTCTATCGGACCCAGGGCCTGTTATGATGAGGCCAAACGGTTTGGTGAGACATTATGTTATATTTTTAACCAAAAATATAACATGCCAGTCACCATTGCCAGACCTTTTAATAACTACGGCCCGGGCATGAACGTCAATGATAAAAGACTGCCGGCTGATTTTGCCAAGGCAGTGATCGATAACCGTGATTTGAAAATATTTTCTGACGGAACACCCACCAGGACTTTTTGCTACATTTCCGATGCCATCACCGGATACCTCAAAACCCTGTTACATGACCGGTTTGATGTCTTCAACATTGGAATCGACAAGCCTGAAGTTTCGGTAAAACAATTCTCGGAGTTTTTCATTAATCATGGCAAAGAGATATTTGGTTATCAGGGAGAGATAGTCTTTGAAAAATCTACAGACAGCGAATATCTGACCGATAACCCCAACCGGAGATGCCCGAAAATTGACAAAGCCAGGGAGGTACTCGGATATGACCCTGAAGTATATGTGGAGGAAGGTATTGGAAGATTTTTAAACTTTTTGAAAATATTTAACGGAAAACTAGTATGATAACTGTTATAGGTCTGGGATTTGTAGGGCTTACCACGGCTTTAGGGTTTAGCAAAAAAGGCTTTAAAGTTTACGGTATAGACATTGATGAAAGCAAACTGGCAAAACTCAGAAATCATGAGATACCTTTTTACGAACCGCACCTCGATGAGGTACTGGCCGGGCAACTGGGTAAAAATTTCATCCTGGATGCCTCATTTGAAGATGCCATTCATGACAGTCAGGCAATATTTGTTTGTGTAGGTACTCCCGGCCGGCCTGATGGAAGTGCGGACCTGACTTACCTGCTGAAGGCCATTGAAGAAGTGCTTGCCGCAGGCAATACAAATTTTCAGACCATTATTGTGAAATCTACCGTTCCGCCTTCTACCATTTCCAAACAGGTGGTGCCGTTTGTGAAGGAAAAATCCTCCAATGGGCAGCAGATTGGATTGGCGTCTAACCCTGAATTTTTAAGGGAAGGTTATTCTTGGGAAGATTTTATTGAACCTGACAGGGTGGTGATTGGCGTGGAAGATGATCGATCCAGGGAGATTCTGGATGAGATTTACAAACCATTTAATGCGCCTGTACACTATGTAAGCTTTAACACGGCTGAATTCATAAAATACCTGTCGAATACTTTATTGTCTACCCTGATCAGCTATTCCAACGAAATGTCTATGGTCGCAGATCACATCGGAAATATTGACATTCCTTCTGCTTTTAAAATACTCCATGAAGACAAGCGGTGGGCAGGAACCCCGGCCTCCATGTCTTCATATGTGTACCCCGGTTGCGGGTATGGCGGATACTGTTTGCCAAAAGATACTTCTGCACTCGATAGCATTGCCGGTTCACATGGCTACAAAACCAAAATGCTTAGCGCTAACCTGGAGATTAATGAAGATGTCAAGAATTTCCTGATTGATAAGGTTAAATCAGAACTGGACACCTCAGAACATATAGGTATTTTGGGTTTGTCATTTAAAAAAGGTTCGGATGATGTCAGGCTTAGCCCTACCAGGGACATCATTCAAAAACTTCTGGATCATGGATTCAGCCATATAGTTGCCTATGATCCGCTGGCCAATAAAACTTTTGCCCGGGAATATAATTTTCCTATTCAATATGCCGACTCACTGAATGAACTGATGGAACGGTCCAATGCCTTGTTATTGCTTACCGCCTGGGATGAGTTTAAAGATAATGCCGAAGTAATCAAACAAAAAAAACTATTTGATTTCAGATATGCCTTGTAATTTAAAATGCCATTGCCCATGAAAATAGGAATCTTAGGTGCTCATTCTTTTTTGGCGCAGGCTGTTATCAGGCAGTTGAATGCCGACCCATCCCATGAATTGGTCTTATACGGTAGCTACACCCGTGAAGATGATCATCGGAAGTATTACCGTATTCCTGAAACAAGTCCGGAAATTTCTACACTTTCGGGCTTTGACGCCATTGTTTATTGTGCTGGTGCCGGTGTGCAATCCAATAAAAAATACCCTAAAAATATCATTTACGAGGTGAACGCTTTTGAACCCATCCGGATCATAAATTTATTGAATGAAACGGGCTATTCCGGTAAGTTTATATCCTTTGGGAGTTACTTTGAAATCGGTGATTACCCTTATGAAAGACCTTTAGCCGAAGAGGAAGTATTATTGAGCGCCTATCCGGTTCCCAATGACTATTGCCTCTCCAAGCGCGTATTTTCAAGATATATCCAAAACCAGACTGATTTTAGTTTTGATAGTCTTCATTTTATTCTCCCAAACATATATGGCTATGGTGAAAATGAAAACAGGTTAATACCTTATCTGGTCAGGTCTATAACAAACGGGGAAAAACTGGCTTTGTCCAGTGGTGTTCAGATCAGACAATACTTGCATGTGGATGATATTGCCAGGGCAGTAACAACTGGTTTGGGAAATGAAATCAAAGGGGTTTTTAACCTCGGCTCCCATGAAATAATTTCTATCAAACAACTGGTTGCTGAAGTCGTTAAAGTCTCAGGTGAACAGGTGGAGGTTGAATTCGGTGCAGTCAATCAAAGGGATCAGGGAATGAAATACCTGGCTCTGAATTTTGAAAGAGCCGCAGATACATTGAAATTTCACCCGGAAATCTCCTTAGAGGAAGGAATCAAGGGATATTTTGTCAAAGTCAATTAAATGGAATTAATCGATTACAAAGCTTTCGAAGGAGTAAAAATCATCCGGCAAAAGTCTTTTGTCGATGACAGAGGCAGTTTTCTGAAAGCTTATCAGAAAAAAGACTTTCTTCCCAACTATCATATAGAGCAAATAAACTTTGTGCAATCTGCAAAAAAGCACACCCTCAGAGGGCTTCATTTTCAATTTGGAGAATATGCCGAATCAAAGTTGTTCAGGGTAGTGAAAGGGGAGATGATCGCCTTATTTGTGGATTTAAGAAAAGCTTCGGATACGTTTTTGCAAGGAGACACTTTTCACCTTAAAGACCGGAATGAGGCCATACTTTTGCCAAGAGGCTTTGCCACGGGCTATTTAACACTTGAAGATAATTGTGAGGTATTATACTTGTCTGACAACATTTATGTGCCTGACACCGAGGGGGGTGTGAGGTGGGATGATCCGAAAATTAATCTGTCATTGCCGGTTACAAAGCCGGTAATTTCCGATAAAGATATTAGCTGGGACCATCTTTCGGATGGATTTCCTGGTATTTTCAATTAGAAATTAATCACCGACTATGAAAAAAGTGACAATATTGGGTTCAGGAATGGCCGGCTTCGGGGCCGCCAATCTTTTAAAAAATGAGGGAGTTGATTCCGTTATATTTGACAAAAATCAGCATTATGGAGGTCATACGGCTTCCTATAAATTCAATGAGGGATACACATTTGATGAAGGCCCGCATGTTTCATTCACGAAAAATGAAAAGGTACAAAAGTTTCTGGCAGATAGTGTCAACCAGGAATATGAAACCATCCATACAGTTGTCAATAATTACTGGAAAGGTATCTGGATCAAACATCCTGTGCAATGTAACCTGCATGATTTGCCTAAAGCGTTGATCGTAGACTGCATCAAAGACTTTGTGTATGCTATGCACAACGACTATGGAGCAATAAACAACTACGAAGATTGGCTGAAGGCGAGCTTTGGAAAGACAATTGCCGAGAATTTTCCGATGGAGTACGGCTTGAGATATCACACCACTACTGCCGGCAACATGAGCACCGACTGGCTGGGCCCCCGTCTGTACCGGCCAAAGCTGGAGGAAGTCATCTACGGTGCTATCTCCCCAACCACCCCGGATGTGCATTACATTAGCCATTTCAGGTATCCCACCCACAATGGCTTTGTTAACTACCTCAACCCGCTGCCAAATCTCACGGACATTGTGCTGGGGCATAAGGTTGAGAAAATAGATCCTGTTTCAAAAACTATTTATTTTGAAAACGGCCGTGAAGAAAAATACGATAGCCTGGTTTCGTCCATTCCATTGCCTGACCTGCTTCCGATGATCACTAATGCCCCGGCCGATGTGATTGAAGCCTCTCAGTTGCTGGCCTGTACCCAATGCGTGGTAGTGAGTGTCGGTGTAAAAAGAAAAGACATAACGCCGGCCCATTGGAGTTATTTTTATGACCGGGATTTTTCCTTTACCAGGTTAAGCTTCCCTCATAATCTATCTCCTGAAACCGTGCCGGAAGGCCATTCGAGTATTCAGGCCGAAGTTTATTTTTCCGACAAATACAAGCCCATGACAGGCACCCCGGACGACTGTATCGAACCGGTAATCAAAGATTTAATCCGGTGTGGTCTTTTGAGGGAAGGCGATGACATAGATTTCAAACATGCTATGTATATTCCTTATGCGAATATAATATTTGACCTGGACAGGAAATCCAATCTTGCAAAAGTTCACGGGTTTTTGGATGATATAGAGATACATTATGCAGGAAGATACGGCGAATGGGGGTATATGTGGACCGACGAATCTTTCCTCAGCGGGGAGCGCGCGGCTAAAAAAATATTAAATAAAGTGACTTCAGATTAATGAAAATATAGCGAAAAACCGATTGTAACATGGATTCTTCTCTGCCTCTTGTCAGTATAGGCATGCCTACCTACAATAGTAACCACAGCATTTCAAAGGCATTCGATACTTTGATGAAACAAGGCTATCCTAATTTGGAAATCATAATTTCTGACAATTGTTCAACCGATGATACCGAAGAAGTTTGCAGGAAGTTGGCAGAGCAGGACCATCGTATCAGATTTTTCAGGCAAGATGAAAACCGGGGAGTCTGGGCAAATTTTCAGTTTGTGCTCACCAAAGCAACCGGTAAATATTTTATGTTTTTGGCCGATGACGACCGGATGGAACCCGATGTCATTTTTAGATATGTCGATTACCTGGAAAAAAACAGTGAATACAGCCTGGTGTCCGGACAGTTAAAATACTGGCGGGGTGACGAGTTTCTTTTTTATGAAAAGGACCTGTCTATGGAGCAGCCGAAAAAATGGGAGCGACTGGTCTGGTATTACAGCAAGGTATTGCATGGCGGGCTTTGGCATGGCATGATGAGAAGAGCGCTTGCGCAAAAGATACCCATTAGAAATGTAATAGGAGGCGATTGGCACTTTATAGCCGCTATCGCCTATTTGGGGAAGGTGAAAAACCTTGAATTTGTCAGCTATCACAAATATTTCGGAGGAACCTCCACTGGTTTTCAAAAATATGCCCGGAGAATAGGAGCGTCGAGAGTGGCTGGAAATTTTCCTTACATAAACATTGCCTGGGTGGCGTTTAAAGAGGTACTTTACAAGTGCCCGGTGTTTAAAAAGACCAATATTTTTACACGTTTTGCGATAGCCATCAGAAGTTATTGGGCTGTATTTAAAAGGTATTATTTCCAACCCTTCCGTCAAAAACCAAAATCATTTACCAGAAAACAATTTAACGCACTCAGGAGGGTAATTAGACCGGCATCTGATTGATCTTTAACCTCACAGGACCGTGAATGGCTTTTATAAATAATTATAATCCGGATGCTTTTTAATTCCTTAGAGTTTCTTGTTTTTTTTCCAATGGTGATAGCCTTGTACTTTGCCATTCCTGCAAGGTACCGGTGGTTTATGTTGCTGCTGGCCAGCTACTACTTCTATATGAGCTGGCGGGTGGAGTACATTATTCTTATCGTGATATCTACAGTCGTGGACTTTTATTGCGGCAAGAAAATGGCGCAGTTACCGGAAAAATCGGCCCGTAAAAAATACCTGTACCTTAGTCTGGTGTCCAACCTGGGCCTCCTTTTTTTATTTAAGTACTTTAATTTTTTCAGCCGCTCCGCTTCCAGGGTATTTGGATACCTGAATGACAGCTTTTTACACTGGAACGTGCTCCACGATACCTATACGTTGAAATTGTTGTTGCCGGTAGGTATTTCCTTTTATACGTTTCAAACTTTAAGTTACACCATCGATGTGTACAATGGGAAAACCAACGCCGAAAGTCACCTGGGCAAGTTTGCCCTCTTTGTGTCATTCTTCCCCCAGTTGGTGGCGGGCCCGATCGAAAGGTCATCCCATTTGCTCCCCCAGTTTCACAAGGACTATGACTTTGATTACAACCGTGTAAAAGAGGGACTGCTGCTCATGGTCTGGGGTTTTTTCAAGAAGCTGGTTATCGCCGACCGCCTGGCCGAGTATGTAAACGAGGTGTATAATAACGTCGATCGATATGACGGTTTTCATAACATCGTCGCCACCTATTTTTTCGCTTTTCAAATCTATTGTGATTTCTCCGGATATTCGGATATTGCCATTGGCAGCGCCCTCATTATGGGGTTCTCTTTGATGCAGAACTTCCGGAGACCCTACTTTGCCACCAACATCCGGGAATTCTGGAGCAGGTGGCATATCTCTTTGTCTACATGGTTTCGTGATTATTTATATATTCCGTTGGGGGGCAACAGGGTGATAAAATGGAGATGGTACTACAACCTTTTTGTCACTTTTGTGGTGAGCGGTCTCTGGCACGGTGCCAACTGGACTTTTATTGTGTGGGGTTTTCTGCACGGAAGTTACCTGGTATTGGGCTACATGACTAAAAATGTCAGAAGTAAGCTGCTGAAATCTGTAAAATTGGATCCGAATAGCCATCTGACGAGGTTATTGGATGTGCTCGTTACCTTTCACCTGGTATTGCTGGCATGGATATTTTTCAGGGCTAACGGAATCAGTGACACTTACGTATTCCTTAAAAACACCTTATCACTGGATGTGGCGGATCTCGACCGTATTAATCTATTTAGAATCCGCTCTGACTGGACTATCAGTATTGTCGCCATTATGCTGTTGATAATTATTGATTTCATTACCGAACGCGCAAAAATCAGATATTATTTTAACAAAATGCCCGGATTGTTGCGTTGGGTGGTACTGGTTTTTACCATAGGGCTTATTGTATTTTTAGGTAAATTTGAAGAACAGGATTTCCTATATTTTCGATTTTAGTGATGGAGAAAAAAAAAGGTATTTGGCTCAAATATTTTATATATGTATCGGGCATATTGTCATTCGTTGTATTTGTTTCGGTCAGATTCAACCATTTACCCCAAGCGATTGTGGTGGACGGCATAGAGGATCACGGTGAATTGTACCATATCACCTATATTGACTTATTTGCCCAAAAAATCGAAGATAAGATACACTTTCGCGAAAGACTGTATGATCCGCGAAGAGATATCAATGAGGCTGAAATTTTAACTTTCGGGGATAGCTTTTTTGAGTTTCCCCTGGAAAAACCCTTTAGCCTGAGACTGGCCGATACGCTGAACCGGACAGTTTACCATGCCAATAGCTATTACGTCATGGAGTATCTGGATACGGTTAATTACGTAAAGGGTCCACCGAAAATCCTGATCCTGGACGTGGTTGAAAGGTACTTCCCCTATCTTTTTACCGGGAAGCACCGGCTATTTTTGAACCAAAACCCCAGGTCTGCCAACGATTTTTACAGCAAAATATTTTTGGAAGATGCCGAAAGGAAGTACACCGTCTTTCTGCAAAAGAGTATATTTACACATTATCTGTATTCACGGGTCAATACCCTTAAATTTAACCTGCTGGGCTATTTGCCATCGCAGGTACCTAAATACAGCCGTGATCCGCTGATGGGCTTCTACCATGAAACTGTAAACGATGGAGTCACCAGCGCCTATTACGAATGGGAAGACGATGATATCCGGGAAATGTGTGACGAAATTCTGGCGCTTAAAAATGCGTTAAAGAAAGAATACAATCTGGAATTACTGCTGATGCCTATGCCGAATGCCTATACAATTTACCGCAACCTGATCAATGATTCCGGATACAACAATTTGTTGCCGAGATTGTATAAGGGTTTAGGCGAAAGAAACATCCGGTATATACCATTAATGGACGCGTTTCTGGCTGCCGATGAAATGGTATATCATGGCACAGATACACACTGGAACAAAAAAGGCCAGGATATTGCTTTAAAAATGGTCATGGAAGCGTTGGATTCGTTCGAAAAGGTGACAGCCAACAATTGATTTTAATGCCTTGAAAATGAAATACTTAAAAAATGTTTGAAACACCCGTATTATTCATAATTTTTAACAGGATAGAGACTACCCGGCAGGTGTTCGATGAGATTAGGAAAGTCAGACCGAAATACCTGTTTATGGCAGCAGATGGCCCCAGGCCGGATAAGCCGTACGATGAGAAGCATTGCACGGAGGCCAGGGATATTACTAAACTTATCGATTGGGACTGTGAATTGAAAACCTTATTTCAGCAGGACAACCTGGGTTGCGGCGTAGGTCCCGCCACGGCAATCAATTGGTTTTTTGATCATGTCGATGAGGGCATTATCCTGGAAGACGATTGCCTTCCGACACCGGATTTTTTTACATTTTGCAGTTCCATGCTTGAAAAATACCGCCATAATGAGAACATTTTTCATGTAAGCGGCAACAATTTTCAGTTGGGAAAAAAGCGGGGCAACGCTTCCTATTATTTTTCAAAATACACCGGGACCTGGGGGTGGGCTACCTGGAAAAGGGCCTGGAAACATTACCGGTTTAACATTAAAAACCTGGAAAGTTTCCTGGAGCAAAAAAAGCTGGATAAAGTGGTGCAAAGTAAAAACGAAAAAGCCTATTGGGTGAAGATTTTCCGGTTGATCGAGTTCGGAAACAGGAAAGATATCTGGGATTACCAATGGACGTTTACGGTTTGGAACCAGGAAGCGCTGGCTATTTTTCCGAATATGAACCTCGTCAAAAACATTGGGTTTATAAAAAATGCTACCCACACTTTTGATCCCGAAAGCCTGCTTGCCAACATAGAATTAGGTGATTTGGGTGAGATTACCCACCCCAGGGAAATAATCAGGGATAAAAAGGCGGATGATTATTTTTATCGCAAGGTATTAGAAGTGGAATACAAAAAGCATCATACTAAAAAAGGCTTTTACAAGCAATTTGTTGCTCCGATTTCCAGGCGAATAAAAAAAATCATTAATTCGGCTTAGCACCCATCATAACCTTTTATCCGCGACCAGTGTAGTTAGCCAATGTATCAATTTGACTTAAATTGATATAAATTTTAAATATTATAATTATATTTTTACGCCAAAGTTTTGCATTATTCTAAAGTGTTATATACAAAAAAATGAAAAAAGCATTAATTACCGGGATTACGGGACAGGATGGCGCGTACTTAGCTGAATTTCTTCTCAAAAAGAATTACGAAGTGCATGGGATCAAGAGAAGAAGTTCTTTGTTTAACACCGATCGCATCGATCATTTGTATCAGGATCCCCATGAAATTAATGTACATTTTAAACTGCATTACGGAGATTTATCCGACTCCACCAATATTATCCGGATTATACAGGAAGTCCGGCCGGATGAAATATACAATCTTGGGGCGATGTCTCACGTAAAAGTCAGCTTTGATAGCCCCGAATATACAGCCAACGTGGATGCGCTGGGGACATTGAGAATTCTGGAGGCAGTCAGGATTCTGGGATTAACCCAACATACCAGGATCTATCAGGCTTCCACCTCTGAGCTATATGGTTTGGTCCAGGAGGTGCCACAAAGTGAAACGACCCCATTTTATCCGAGATCACCCTATGCGGTAGCAAAATTATACGCTTACTGGATTATTGTTAACTACAGAGAAGCCTACGATATGTTTGCCGCCAACGGCATTTTGTTTAACCATGAGTCTCCCATCAGGGGGGAGACCTTTGTAACCAGGAAAATAACCAGGGCTGCGGCAAGGATAGCACTGGGTCTCCAGCAAAAGTTTTACCTGGGCAATCTGGATGCAAAAAGGGACTGGGGCCATGCCAAAGACTATATTGAAGCCATGTGGCTTATTTTACAACAAGAGCAGCCCGAAGATTTTGTTATAGCTACCGGAATAACCACCACCATCAGGGATTTTGTAATACTGACCTTTAAAGAACTGGGCATTGAACTGGCATTTGAAGGTGAAGGCGTGAATGAAGTAGCCAGGATAGCCAGATGCACCAATGACAAGTTCATGTTGGAAAAAGGCAAGGAGATATTGGCTATCGACCCGGAATATTTCAGACCCACAGAGGTCGATCTGCTGATTGGAGACCCCACCAAGGCCAGGGAAAAGCTGGGCTGGCAACTAAAATATGATTTGAACAGCCTGATCCGTGATATGGTGTGGTCCGATGTTCATTTGTTTGAAAAAGATGAATACCTGAAGAAGGGTGGCTTTCAGATTTTGAATTATTACGAATAGCGCGTTGACAAAAATTACCTGTCGTGAATAAAAGTGATAAAATATATGTTGCGGGTCATGCCGGTATGGTAGGTTCGGCCATAGTCAGGATGCTGGAAAGGGAGGGTTATCACAACCTGGTGATGCGGAAATCAAAGGAACTTGACTTAAGGAACCAGACGGCGGTGACCGGTTTTTTTAAATCGGAGAAGCCCGATTATGTGGTGTTGGCGGCGGCAAAGGTTGGCGGGATCCATGCGAACAATGTTTACAGGGCTGAGTTTTTGTACGATAACCTGATGATTCAAAACAATGTCATGCATCAGAGTTACAAAAACGATGTAAAAAAACTGTTATTTCTGGGGTCATCCTGCATTTATCCTAAAATGGCGCCCCAACCCCTGAAAGAGGAATACCTGCTGTCCGGTCCTTTGGAATCCACCAATGAGCCCTATGCCATCGCAAAAATTGCCGGTATTAAAATGTGCGATGCATACAGGAGTCAGTATGGCTGTAATTTTATTTCAGCTATGCCCACTAATTTGTATGGCCCGAATGATAACTACGATCTGGAAAATTCACATGTTTTACCTGCCCTGCTGAGGAAGTTTCACCAGGCCAGGGAAGATGGCTTACCTTTTGTTGAAATTTGGGGAAGTGGAAGCCCTCGCAGGGAATTCCTGCACGTAGACGACATGGCAGCGGCTTGTTTTTTACTGCTAAAGCAGTTTGACCAGGCAGGGTTCTTAAATGTAGGTTGCGGGGAAGATGTCAGTATTAAAGATCTGGCCCTCTTAATCAGGGAAATAACCGGATATGAGGGGGATTTAAAATACGATAGCACCAAACCCGATGGAACCCCGCAAAAGCTGATGGATGTCGAAAAGCTGTTTGGCCTCGGGTGGCGGCCCAAAATTTCACTAAAGGATGGAATCCGGGCAGTGTATGACCAGGTTGATTGGCACAACGTTTAGCCTTTGATGACAGATATGGACTTACCGAAAATCTCGATTATTACACCGGTCTTTAATGGTGAGTCAACCATAGAAGGATGTATAGATAGCGTAACCGCTCAAACCTATCAGAATTTTGAGCATGTGATCATGGATGGAAAGTCCACCGATAATACTTTGCAGATCCTGGATCGCTATGCGAAGAAATATGATCATTTGCGAATTTTTTCCCAACCCGACCGGGGAATTTACGATGCGATGAACAAAGGGCTTGAAAAAATAGCCGGTGATTGGGTGTTTTTTCTGGGGGCCGATGATCACTTCTTTGATGACCGGGTGCTGGAAAACATCTTTGCCTCCGAAAGCCATCGAGAATTCGATGTGCTGTATGGCCCGATTTTTCATAAAAGAACCCGGAGGCGGTTCTTCCATAAGTTTGATAAACACAGACTTAGCTGGATGAATATGTCTCACCAGGGCTTGTTTACACACCGCAGGGTATTTCAGAAGATAGGTAATTTCAGTTTGAAATATAAGGCCCTGGCCGATTATGAGTTTAACATGCGATGGTTTGGCGACCCCGCTTTCAAATTAAAGTACATAGAACAGCCGGTTTCTGTCTATGATGAAACAGGATTCAGCGTCACCTATTTTGATAAATCGTTTCACAGGGACAAGTTAAAACTGATTTCAAAACACCTGCAAATCGATGAAAAACATGCTGATTTTCCGGCGGTTGCCAGCGCACTTTGCCGGGTTCAGATCAAAAACGGAGATATAATCCAGGCGCTCAAAAATGCGATGAAAGCCTCCCGGGTCAGCGGTAAAATCTATTACCTGAGAATAGCCTTTCAGGAAATATTTACATCGCTGTTTTCCCGGCCGGCAAAAGATGGGCATGGCGTGTTAAACTATGAAAAAAGTAGTATTCAAAATGATCGATAATCGTCGTAATGAGTAAAACAGTGTTATTTATTGGTCATGACGCTACCCGGACCGGAGCGCCCATCATGTTTTTGCATTTTATCGACTGGGTTAAGGCGCACACCGATACCAACGTTATCATCCTTCTGAAAAAAGGGGGCCCCCTGGTAGAAGAATTCGAAAAAACAGGCCCGACCTTTATCTACTTTGGCCGCAGGTCCTCATCTGTTTTTAGCAGGTTCATAGACAGTTACAGGTCAAGAATGAATACCCGCAAGATTCGCAGGGCGCTGAAGCGATCATCTGTCGATCTGATTTATTCAAACACCATTACCAATGGATATTTGTACCACGTACTAAAAGATATTTCAGCGCCTATTGTAACCCATGTCCATGAATTGGAGCGCGTGATCAAAAATTTTGCGGCCAATAACCTCGAGTACATCAAAGCCCATACTACCCACTATGTGGCAGCCTCCGGGGCTGTTAAAGACAACCTCATGTCGAACCATGACATTGACGGAGGCAAAATATCGGTTGTCCATGAGTTCATCCAAACAGCCAAATTTTCTCAGGACAACGGCATTGACAAGCAGGGGGTTTTATCGGAATTGGGAATCGAATCAGCCAATCCGTTCATCGTCGGTGGTGCCGGAGGATTTGTTTTAAGAAAAGGCGCTGACATTTTCATACATGTATTAAAGAAGTTGGCAGATTATGATTTAAGCCGGGAAGTGATTTTTTTGTGGGTAGGGGCTGAACCCGGCAAAGACCTGTATAACTGGTTATTAGATGATGTCAGAAAAGCAGGTTTGCATAAAAACCTGAAAATCATACCTCCTACAGCAGACCCTGCCAGGTATTACAGCATTATGCATGTATTTCTCATGACCTCACGTGAAGACCCTTATCCTTTGGTTTGCCTGGAGACCGCGGCCATGGGCAAGCCCATCATCTGTTTTAAAGATGGTGGTGGGATGCCCGAATTTGTTGAGGGTGATTCGGGGGCTGTGGTGCCATACCTGGACTTGGATCAGATGGCAGATTCTGTAAAAAAAATGCTGGAAGACCCTGAACTGCTCAGAAAACTGTCTTCTAACGCTGCAACGAAAGTCAGGGAACGGCACGATGTGAATACGGTTGCACCTGTATTATTCAAAAAAATTGAAGAAATAATTGCGTGTCATTAAAAGTAAAACATGCCGAAAGTATCCATTGTTCTACCCATTTATAATGCCGAATCCACTCTAAAAAGGACGCTCGAGAGCCTGATGGATCAAAGTCTTCAGGATTTTGAAATTGTGGCCTGCATCGATGGTTCAAAAGACCACTCGCTTAACATCCTCCAATCATTCAATGATGAACGCATTAAAATTATCATCAATGAAGTTAACATGGGATTGGGCCGCACCATGAACCGGTTGGTTTATTACTGCCACCCTGACAGTAAATTCATTGCCATTGCCGAACAAGATGACTGGTATTATCCGTACCGGTTGCAAAAGCAGGTCGAGGTCATGGAGGCCGACGAAGAAATAGGCCTGGTTTCAGGGATTGCCGAGCATTATGACGGCCAGAAAGTTACCTTCAGGTTTCCACAAATCCTGGTGGAAGGAGGGCAATATCCCAGAGCTTTCCAAGACATGTTTTTGTTGAACTTCCGGGAACAAATCAAAGTGGTCAACACCTGTATGATGATAAGAAAAAGTGTTCACCTGGACAATGGCTTATATTTTAGCCAACATTATCCCAATATCCCTATCGACTGGCAATATGTGCTTAGGTTTTCCCTGCTCTCCGTTATCCACGGTATCGCGGAGCCGCTTGTATTATTTGATAAAAGAACAGACCGGGATTCGGTAACCACCAAAAAAAAGAAAATGCACATAGCGGCCAGGGAATTGATCAGAAATGCTTATTGGGAATTTGGCAATAACATCAGTAAAAAAGATTACCGGTATGCTATGAACACGCAAATATTCCTTGAAGGCAGGCAATCTTCGATTATCACCTATTTCGTAAGGTTATTAGAAGCGCTGAAGGTTAACCCTTTTGACATACGAATCTTAAAATACCTGGGCAACCTGGGCCTTCGATTTAAATTAAGAATGAAATAAAACTAGCGTATGTGTGGAATTTTCGGTGAATTTACGAGGTCCGGGCTATTGGATAAATCTGTGTTTATGCAGCTTAATGCCCTGTCCTTTCGAAGGGGACCGGATAGTTCAGGCCACTTCAGCAATCATGAAAATGTTCAGCTAGGCTTTAACCGGTTGGCAATTCTGGATCTGAGCGTCAATGGTGACCAACCCATGCATAGTCCCTCAGGGCGTTATTCCCTGGTATTCAACGGAGAGATTTACAACCACCTGCATATACGTAAATCACTGGTCAATGCCAGTTTTGTATTTAAAGGAACCAGTGACACGGAAACCATCGCGAGCTCCCTCGATCTTTGGGGAGTCAGGAAGACTGTAGAAAAATTAGACGGCATGTTTGCGATGGCTATCTATGACCATCAGGCAAGGTGTATTCATCTGGTCAGGGATTTTGCCGGCATTAAACCCCTGCACTATGGACTCAGGGATGGGCATTTGGTTTTTGCCAGTCAGTACAACCAAATAAGTCACCACCCGAAATTTAGGGAACAGCCGATCGATCCCCAGGTATTGAAATTGTATCTGAGGCAACATTTTGTGCCCGCCCCATTTGGTATCCTTCAAAATACTTTTCAGGTATTGCCCGGAGAGATTATTACCGTTACGAACGATTTATCGCTCAGAAAAGAAAGATATTGGGAGCTACCCAGCCATGTAGAACCGGAAATTTTTGAGGAACAAAAGGCGATGGATTTGATTCATGATACGCTTGATTCGGCTGTGAGGGATGAGCTTTTGTCGGATGTTCCGCTGGGATCATTTCTTTCCGGAGGCATCGACTCCCCATTGGTATGTCATTATGCCGTAAAAAATTCCATCCGGAAATTAAAAGCTTTTACCATCGGAAGTGACAGCAGTGTTCATGATGAATCGGCAGATGCACGCACCTACAGTGATTTTATGTCCCTGGATTTGCTCCTCAGGAAGATGGACAGCCATGAGGCCATGCATGAACTCGAAAATGCCATGATGAGCCTCAGCGAACCATTTGCCGATCCGTCCATCATACCCACTTATCTTGTGAGCAAACTAGCCAGGGAAAAAGTAATAGTAGCCCTGTCAGGAGATGGTGGGGACGAGCTGTTTTTCGGATATGAACGGTTTTGGTCAGTGCTGAAGAATAAGCCCTTTCATCATCTGCCTTGGATATTAAAATACTTTTTATATGGCGCAGATAAGGTGTTGTTTAAAGGAAAAAATGTCAATAGTAATTTATTATTTAAAACCCTGGGTGAAGGGCATTTTACGGGGCATTCCAGAATGTCCGAAGGTCTTGTGCATAAGATTTTCCCGGATTTAACCGGTGTACAGATTCCCGAAGCCTATGATGTTTACCGGTATGACGATGCCCGGGATACAGAGGCGGTACTGGGCAAAATGCGAAAAGCTGAATTCTACGGTATGATGCAAAAGACTTTGCTCAAAGTTGACAGGGCCAGCATGTACAACTCCCTGGAAATCAGGGTGCCTTTTTTGAAAAAATCATTCATTGAAGCAGCTTTGAAAATTGACCCGTTGCTCAGTTACGGGCCAGACAAAAAGAAGGCGCTATTAAAACAATTACTTAGGAGGCATTTTCCCCAGGCACCGATCGATAATCGTAAAAGGGGATTCTCCGTTCCGCTTGACAAGTGGATGCGGGAGGGCCTGCGACAACCTTTTCAGGATATGCTCCTGGAAAACCGGAAGGTTCAGCAGAATTTTAATATAAATCGCACATCTTTGTCCGCGTTATTCGATGATCATTTATCAGCCCGGCGGGATAATAAATGGCCAATATTTACAATTTATGCACTTTTTAAGTGGAAGGAATGTCTGAAAAAATAAAGATACTATACACCATCCCGAATTTCGATACTGCCGGGAGTGGCAAGGCATTGCTTAAAATCGCCCAGCGGCTGGATACATCCGTATTCGAGCCCCACATTTGTTGTTTTCATGATAAAGGTGCATTTTTTAAGACAGTCAGGGAGTCTGGTATTCCGGTACATTTATATACCTATACCACCCCTATGATCCCACGCGCCAAAGGATTAAAAAACGCCTGGCGCATTTCCCGTTTTTTCAGAAAAGATAAATTCGATCTCATTCATTCATTTCACTACGCAGATGATTATTCCGAAGGACTAGCCGCCAGGCTGGCGGGTGTAAAGTGGGTTTTCACCAAAAAAAATATGAACTGGGGCGCCAATAGCTGGAAGTTGCGGCGTAAACTGGCCTCGGGAATCATCGCACAAAACACAGACATGATCAAGCACTTTTTCCCGGACCAGCCAAAGGTGGCCCTGATCGGGAGGGGGGTGGATACGAATGAATTTAAACCTTTGCCACCTTCAACCAGCCTTAAAAAAGAGTTTAAGCTGCCGGACCAGGCAAAAGTCATCCTGATGGTTGCCAACCTGGTACCCGTGAAAGGGGCAGAAGTCCTGCTGGAAGCATTTAACACAGTGGCAGGTGCATTTGATCATTTGTACCTTTTTTATGTCGGTGACAATCAAAATGATTATGGCGGTAAGATGAAGTCACTGGCTGAACAGTCCTCATACCCTGACCGGATCATTTTCACCGGCAAACGCCCGGATGTAAAAGATTTTCACAGTATTGCCGATATCTTTGTCTTACCGACCCTCGGTGAAGGGCGGCAGGAAGGGTCGCCGGTTGCTTTGCTGGAAGCCATGGCCAGTGGCAGCTTTTCGCTGGCCAGCAATGTCGCGGGCATCAGGGACCAGCTTTCTAATTTGCCGGATCAGCTTTTTGCCCCGGCAGATAGTCAGGCGTTGGCTTCCGGACTAAATAAATACCTTTCCTTTAGTCCACAGGAAATGAAGTCATTGACAGATAGGCAATTAAAGGAGGTGGAGGACCGGTTTACCATTGAAAGGGAAGTCAATGACCATGAAAACTTTTACCTCCGAATATTAGGAAAATCATAATTGATATGCAGTCACCGATTATTCCGTCAAAGCCCCGATTTTATAACTTTCGAACAAAGGAATTTTGCGATTTTGCCTTTGATCTTTCTATGGATCAGGATCTCGCATCTATTTGCTTTTTTACGGCAACCGGCTTTTTCTTGGGAGATACTACTTATTTTAAAGATCTGAAAGTGGCCAAACCGGCCACTTTGTACCAAATGGATGGGAATAAAATAGGCTATGAAACCACTTCCTGGCAATGGCACTACTCACCCAGGGACATCTCTTTCAAGCAAACAGTCGAGGAGTTTGCGCATCTGTTTGACAAAATTACCAAAAGAGGGACTTCCGGAAAAAAAGTGATATTGCCCTTATCCGGCGGTCTGGATAGCCGGAGCCAGGCCACGGTCTTGGGTAAAAGCGAGGCGGTGACGGCCTATTCTTATCAATTTGAAGATGGGATCAACGAAAATAAATACGGAAGGGCCATAGCCGCTGCACAAAATTTTCAATATCAGGGTTTGACCATCCCCAGATCATATTTGTGGGAAAAGATAGAAAAGCTGGCCAGGTTAAACCATTGCCTGTCGGACTTTACACATCAGCGCCAGATAGCGGTGGAGGATAAGTATGAAACCATGGGAAACCTGTTCTTTTTAGGGCATTGGGGCGATGTGTTGTTTGATGACATGGGTGTGGATGAAGACCTGAGTGAAGAAGAGGTCTTACAGGTTTTGTTGAAAAAAATCCTTAAAAAGGGAGGGCTTGAACTGGGTGAGGCACTATGGCAGGCATGGGGACTGGCCGGGGACTTTAGCACAGCGTTGAAAGAAAAACTGGCTGAGCTAATGTCTTACATCGACATCGATAATACCCAGGCCAAAATCAGGGCATTTAAATCCCTTTACTGGGCACCCAGATGGACTTCCACCAATTTGTGTGTTTTTCAAAACCATCACCGGGTTTTCCTGCCGTATTACGATGATGAAATGTGCCGGTTTATCTGTACGGTTCCGGAAAAGTTTCTGGCGGCCCGGCAGATTCAAATCGAATATATCAAAATGATGGCACCGGCGCTGGCCCAAATACCCTGGCAGCATTTTGACCCTTGTAATTTATATAACTTTAAAGACTATTATTCTGTGCGTTATCTGCCTGTAAGGGCCTGGCGCAAGGTAAAAAGAAATGTCAATCAAAAATTGCTGGGCCAGTCGGGACTTATCACCAGAAACTGGGAAATCCAGTTCTGTGGGAAACATAATGATGAGCAATTACAGAAATACCTGTTTTCTGTTAAACCTTTTACTGCCTGGATCCCGGAAAAGCTTACACGGTCTTTTTATCAAAAATTTTTGACCGACGATGATGTTTTTTATTCCCACCCGCTGAGCATGTTATTGACATTGTCACTATTTTGCAAGCTAAGGGAGGGATTTTAATATGAAATTGGTTAGATTAATCATGCAAAAGTCATTTACCAATTGTTAAGACAGGTGTTTTAAATGATAGATTGTTATTGGCAAGTATACAGGCTTATATGAGAATTGGATTAGTTCTTGCTGAGGCGCCGGGTTATTCCGAAACTTTTTTCAGATCGAAAGTTTACGGCTTAAGGAAGTCTGGCTACCAAATAGATGTATTTGTTGGAAGTAACGCAAAAAACCAATCGGATATAAAAGGTATTAAAGCCTGGCCTTTGTACAAAAACAACCCGCTCATTCAAGGGATATTTTTTTTACTGGCCTTCATCCGGGTATTTTTAAAAGCGCCGCGGCAGGCATTAAGTTACATCCGGCTGGAGAGAAGTACCGGAAAAAGTCTCACAACAGCCCTGCAAAAACTATATCTTAGCGCCCACATTATTTCCAGAAAACTGGACTGGCTGCATTTCGGCTTTGCTACCCTCACCATTGGGAAAGAAAACGTGGCCAGGGCTATGGGAGCCAAAATGGCTGTGAGTTTCAGAGGATTTGATGTCGGTATATACCCATTAAAAAATGAAGGGGTCTATAATAGCCTGTGGGCCAGGCTGGATAAAGTACATACAATTTCCGATGATTTGCATCGGGTAGCCCTTGGTCTGGGCATGCCATCGACGATTCCTGTTAAAAAAATTACTCCGGCCATAGATATTGAAAAGTTTAGCGGTAAACCCAAACAAGAACCGATCGGACAGCCACTAAAAATACTTACCGTAGCCAGGCTTCACTGGAAAAAAGGACTGGAATATGCTTTGGCGGCTATGCATTTACTTCTGGAAAGGGACATCGATTTCTGCTACCAGCTTGTGGGTGACGGCCCCGAATACGAAAGGCTTATTTTCGAAGCTAACCAATATGGAATCAGGGACAAGGTCAACTTTCTGGGCAAGCAAACCCCGGAGCAGATTGCCGGACTGATGAACCATAATGACATTTACCTGCAACCGAGTATCCAGGAAGGGTTTTGTAATGCAGTGCTGGAGGCCCAGTCTTCAGGTATGTTATGTATCGTTTCTGATGCAGAAGGGCTGGGGGAAAATGTTTTACATGAAAAAACCGGGTGGGTATTACCTAAAAGGGATTTTAAGGCGATGGCCGATAAAATTGAGTCTATCCTGCATGAGGATAGTCAACAACTTTACCTGATCAGGGAAAATGCCATACACAGGGTAAAAGAAAAATTTAATGTCAAAGATCAGATCAGTGAATTTGTTAATTTTTATGTTCCATAATTAGTTAAACTTTCATAATATGTAAACAGATGTTCTGTCAAAATGTGAAATTTTGGAAAGCCATTGAAAAAAGGATCAGGCATAGATAACGAGGCCTTTAAAACAGTAGCAGTCGAAAAACTCCTGTGAATTTCAACAAAACAGCGGGGGATAGTAAATTTGATTAAACGGAATAGTCAGCATGAAAGCAATGAAAAGTAGTGTTGCATCTTATTTTAAAAGCCGAATTTTATGACAATCGCAAAGAAACTGGTAAATTTTAATGCATATATTCAGTATAAAAAACTTCAATCGAACCAGCCGAAAAACGCTGAGGCATTAAAAGCTATACAGTTTAACAAGCTCAAAAGACTTTTATCGTTCTCCTATTCAAATTTTGAATTTTACAGGGAACTCATGGATAACGCCAGGTTCGACCCTGAAAAATTCCATGACCTCGAGGAGATTTCCCTACTGCCGGTCATCACCAAAAATGATTACAGGGAGTTTACAGAACATCAGCTTAAAAAGCATCCTGAAAAATATGTCCAATACTTTAAGGATCATACCAGCGGAAGTACCGGCATACCATTGGTGGTTTACCGAACCTGGAGCGAAAGGGCATACCTGCTGTCCAAATTCCTGCGTGTTTTTTTTAACAATGGCTACAGCATATTCGATACTACTTTCGGCATACTTGCCCCAACACGGTACAGTGGCAGAGATTCGATACTTCAGAAGCTGGGAATCATGCCCCGTGTACAGGCACAGTTTTCTGACCCTGCAGAGAAACTCGCCCGGATGTTTCATGATTCGAAAGCCGATGTACTGTACGGAAATGTATCGAGTTTAGTACAAATGGCCCTCCATATGGAGAAAAAAGGAATGGCTGTAAAACCCCTTAAATTCTACCTTACCACAGGGGAAGAATTGGATGAAAACTCGGCTGAAACTATTGAAAGGGTTTTTGGTGAAAATCTTATCAATCACTACGGAAGCATCGAGCTAAGCACCATGGCCTATCGTAAAAAAGGGGAAAAGTATTTTAACTTCTGCCATGATACCAATCTCCTGGAAATATTGGACCAAAACGGACAAGCGTCTGAAACAGGCAGTAACATTGTTACTGATTTTCATATTTATTCATTCCCGATGATCCGATATGAGTTGGGCGATCAACTTGAAACAGCGCGCGGGGACGGTTTTCCGATGATCAAAAGAATAAAGGGAAGAAAAGATGCCAGTGTTGTCATGAAGGATGGATCAAAAGAGCCCGCTTACTTCCTTTTTGAGATTTTTGGAAAAGATCTGCTCGTGCGGCAATACAAGGTGGTACAGGAAGCGTGGGATCTTTTTAAAGCTGAATTAGTCATAAGTGATCTGAATGAAAAGGAAAATCTGGGCAAAAAGATAATAGCCCGTTTCGAACATTATATGGGCGCTGAAGTAAGGCTGGAGATAAATTTTGTGGATGAAATTGCACCGGAAGCCAGTGGCAAAATAGCCAAGTTTTTTTCAAAAGTACCAGAAAACCGAGCATCTGATCGATGAAAAAAATTTTTGCAGTTTTAAAGTCGAGAATTACAAGACTAATTATAGGCGGGGTATTGCTTTACCTGATTATTACCGGATTTCAAATAAAAATTCTCGATATTGCCCATAGTATAGAAGACCCCCGGTTTATTTTCCTGGCACTTTTTATTTCAATCTGCATCAATATTTTTATTTCAGCCAAAAGGTGGCAAATCTTTCTTAAATTCTCCGGTATCGATTATGCCCTGGTTCATCTCATAAAAATCAACGTCATGTCCTCCTTTTATGGCCTGTTGTTGCCATCCGGTCAGGCAATGGACGGATTCAGGATATATATGATCGAAAAACGGTTTCCTGAGAAAAGGGGAACCTCAGGGAGTACCGTGATTGCCGATAGATTAATAGGGTTTATCATTTTTTGTTTTATTGCCTGTTTTGGTAGTTTTTATTTACCGGAAACAAGTGCGGTGCCACAAATAAAAGCTGCTATATTTATCTTTACCGGGTCGTTGATCTTGCTATCGGCCGTTATTGTAAACCATAGCATGTACAAGGTTGTATCCAATATCCTGACCAGGATCAATTTCCTCAGATCGGTGTTCAACTATCTGGAAAAGCTACATGAAGGTTTGATCAGGCAGCCGTATTATAAGATTATTCCAAAAGCAGGCCCTTTGATATTCATGTATCAGATCAACAACATTTTGATCGCCCATTTTATTTTTCTTGCCTATGATATACACCTACCGTTCAGTTATCATCTGGCACTTATACCCGTTATTCAGATACTGACAATTTTGCCGGTTTCCCTGGCAAGTCTGGGTTACAGGGAGGGGTTGTTCATTTACTTTTATCAACTGGCTGATGTTCCGCAAAACATTTCCTTTAGTGTTTCGCTCACTTACTTTATGCTTACCGGGTTGACTATATCACTGATAGGTGGCCTGGTGAGCCTGGCTGAAGGGACCAGATTCAAAGGGTCGAGCGCCAAAGCCAAAGATACCGGCTAAAAGCCCGATTGATAAAATACTTGCAAAACCGAAGGCTGTGGTTCACAAAATGACAAAAAAAAGCGATGGCCCTGATGACCATCGCCCAAAAAGATTTTAGTGACGCCGAATTAAAAAGCAATACCGAATGCAAGGCCTAACCTTACGCCAAATCCATTCAGCGCGCCAGTTTCAAAAATATTTTCATTGGTTCCCTGACTTTCCACTTCTATCGAGCCAGAAACATATGAGGGACCGATAAATGCGTCTAAAGCAATTCTTTCTTTGAATATCCATTGTTTACCGATCAGCAATCCACCTCCGAAGTTGCTTAAAGTAGCCTTCGAATCGGTATTCTCCTCCGTCAGATCAAAGTTTTGATACCTGATAAACGGGGCTGCATAGAATCCCTGGGGGGCAGACGTTTCACTCAGGTAAAATCTGATCTCAGGCGTAATGCCAAATCCCGAAAATTTAGTATCACCAATGGAAGCCCCTGTGTAAAAGAATCCAAGCTGGGCACTCGTGTTTTCGGAAAATGCATTTTCATAAAAACCTGAAACGGTGCTTACAATAGGACTGAATAAATTAAGCTTAATGACGCTTTTCTGTGCTTGTACGCCGCTGGTTGACCCCAAAATAGCCAATCCTACTAACAAAGTAAAAATTATTCTGTTCATAACTATTTGTTTGATTAATCTGCCGGTAAATTAACTATGCAATTATTTCATATTTAGTAAGTTAAGTAGTTAAACCTTACCAGTGTTGTATCCTCCGTTATTGTGTATCAAAAGTACCTGAAGGTCTTAATTGGCGCCTTACACCACAAAAACTATAAGTGTATGGCGAAAAAAGGATTTCAGCCATACTTATCGATAGGTTTTTATAACTTCATTACCTGAATAGAAAACCCGGACATTTAACTATTAACCCATGAAAAATAACTTATTAATATTTGTGATATTGGCGAGCATCAGTGAGATGATGTTTACTGGCTGCAGCGGCGATGACGGTACTATTCCGGATCGGAAGGTTAATCAAAATGATATTGAAGTGATGGCTCAGGCTGGTAAAAAACCGGATATTTTTATGCCGGAAATTTGCTTTTTCTTTTAATGCCGGCGCCACTTTTGGCTTTTAATTTTTTGACTACCGCATAATCCCGGCTATCCTGGATCAACTCATATTTATCAACCATCGGTAGTTTTTCCATCCATGAAACTTCGATCATAGGATAGGAGAAATCTTCCACAACTTTGCCGCGTATGCGGTAAAAACCCTTGCCCCGGAAAGGATATTTTTTCGCTACAACCGGAAAATGGGTCGTGTCGAATACTTTTCCTTCATAGTCATAAAAAGTGCCGAAATGCATGTGTTTGCCATCTTTTGTTCTTGTATTTTTAGTAGTGACAAGGTAACCGACAATTTCTACCCGCTGTTGCAACATGGCTCTCAACAGGGCCGTTTTAACATTGCCGATAGGGGTCGGCTTCAGCAATTTGTAAGGGTCACACAGGGGAAAACCCAGTAGTTCCAGTTCATCGAAGGCATCTTCAAACGGGCCGGTTTCCAGAGAGGGGAGCCGGTAGTGTTTAACTTCCTCTTCGAATAAATCCCGGCTGTATCTTCTCGGCTCGGTACTTCCGAAATACATATGGGCATTCCAGAGTAACAGGCGTTTCGACTTTTGGGTAAAACGAAAAGCACCGATCCTGATAAGAATCCGTATTTGCTCTAAACCGACAGGTACCCGCCTGATGAAGTTGTCAAGGCTTTTGAATGGTCCGTTTAAAGCCCTTTCTTCGGGTATAAGCCGACCTAATTTTGTTTCCAGGCTTTTGAGGTGAACAAAGCCTATGTAAATAGATTTCCCTTTGATAATGGTGAGGTATTCACTTTGATTGATGCAGGGGGCTTCCACCATGCCTCCGTCCATGCGGGCTTCATGAAAATAAAATTCGGTTTTGTAAAAACCCCCAAAATTATTGATAACACTCACCATAAATTCCAGAGGATAATGTGCCTTCAGGTAAAGGCTTTGATAACTTTCCACAGCGTAGCTTGCCGAATGCCCTTTGGAAAAAGAGTAACCTGAAAAGCTTTCAATTTCATACCATACCCGTTCGGTAACATCATTTTCGTACCCTTCCTTCCTGCAATTTTCGAAAAACTGTTCTCTTACCCGTTGAAACTCTTTTCTTGAACGAAACTTACCGGACATACCCCTTCTCAAAATATCCGCTTCGGCTAGTGAGAGCCTGGCAAAATGATGGGCGACTTTGATGACATCTTCCTGGTAAACCATGATACCGTAAGTTTCCTGCATGAGCTCATCCATTTTCGGATGTATCGACTCGTAGCTACCGCCATTTTTCACAGCGTGATGGCGTTCGATATAAGCCCGCATCATGCCAGAACGGGCTACACCGGGCCGGATAATCGAGCTGGCAGCTACCAGGGTAATATAATCGTTGCATTGCAATTTACCCAACAGCATGCGCATGGCCGGAGACTCTACATAAAAACAGCCCATCGTTTTTCCCTGGCTTAGCAGCTTACGTATTTTGGAGTCTTTGGTAAAATCATCAAATCGCTTTATATCTTCTTTAATACCCCTGTTTCTTGCAATGGTGGCAACGGAATCTTTAATATGACCTAACCCTCTTTGACTTAAAATATCAAATTTGTAAATGCCCATATCTTCGGCTGCATGCATTTCAAAATGACTGACAGGGAAATCTTTAGGTGGCCGGTCGGTGGCTGTATATGAGTGGATCGGGTTTTCAGTAATTAAAACTCCCCCGGCATGGATCGATAAATGTTGTGGAATTTTCAGCATTTCATCTGCATAATTAAAGATCAGACGGGTGATTGAATCCTTGTCACGATATTGCTGGGGATATTCTACAATGTTATCGATTTCTTTTTTTGGCAATCCGAATACCTTACCTAATTCCCGCAATACGGAGCGCCGGCTAAAGGTCACATGGGTACCCAGTAAGGCCGTGCGTTTTTCCCCGTATTTATTGAAAATGTATGCTGTGACTGTGTCCCGGTCTTTCCAGGAAAAGTCAATATCGAAATCGGGAGGTGAACTGCGCTCCGGATTAAGGAAACGTTCAAAATAAAGATCCAGTGAGATGGGATCCACGTCGGTAAGCCCCAGGCAATAGGAAACAATGCTGTTTGCACCGCTTCCCCGCCCGACATGTTCGAAATTTTTATGGTGGGCAAACTTGACAATGTCATCGCACACCAGGAAATAAGCCTCGAAGTTTTGACGGGCAATGATGTCCAACTCATGATGAAGCTGGTCCAGCGCTGTTCTATTTTGCGGGCCATACCTCCGGATAAACCCTTCCAATGCCAAAGATTTTAGCTTTTCCCGGTCTTCTGCCTTACTGCCGGTAAAACAGGCAATATTTTTATCGGTACTGAAATCAAAATGAATGTGACACTGATCTAACAATTGCCTTGTATTTTTAATAATCCGGGGGTAACGGTCATAATAAGTCATTAATTGTTCCTCAGGGACCATTACTTCATTGTCCGGGGCCTGGGTAGTGGGATCAAGCTTGCTTAACAGGGTGTTTTGTCCAATGGCACGAAGTAAACGATGGGTATTAAAACTTTTTTTGTCCCGGAAAGTAACCGGATGTCGGATCACCAGCTTGTGAAGAAAACCGGAATATGGGGTTCGGATGATCTTATTGACTTCCCGGATCCTGATCCCGATAAATTCATTTTCCCGTAGTGCTTCCGGCTGCTGATGGCCAAAAGGGTAAATAACAAAGGCATGGTTGAAATCCGGTGCTTTGCTTAATAATGGCTGACCGGTATTGTTATGACGGGAAAGGTAGCTGTTCAGTTCTTCAAAACCTTCATTATTCCTGGCAATTCCCAGGTACAGTAATTTTTCATCCCTTCTGAATTCGATTCCTACTGCCACCTCCAAATCGTAATTTTCCCTTTCTTCGTTACATATCCTCAACATATCGATATAGGCGGATGTGTTGTTGATATCGGTAAGTACAAGCTTTTTTACCTTGTGCAACCTGGCTTGCTCAAATAATGCTTTGGGCGATAAAGTACCATATTTAAAGCTAAAAAAGGTATGACAATTCAAATACATGCCGGGGAGGTTTCAGATTTGCTAAATAATATAGCAAATACTAAATTTATTAGTAAATATAATTAGTAAAAAGTTTATTTCAAACAGGGTGGGGTGAATAAATTTTAAAATAATGTGTTACGGGTTACCTTTGCTTTTATAATTTTGTAATGAATCTGTAAAAAGAGAAAATTAAAGCGTTTGTGAAAAAGAATAATAAATTACTATGGGGAGTATTGGTGGTGCTGATTGGTACAACCATATACCTTCTTAGCGCAAATGGCGGTGGGGGAAAAACGTCTGTAAGGAATATCCCCAAAAAAGGGGTAGCCGAACCTCAATTTGTGAAGGAAGGGCAGTTGTGGTTTATCAAAAAACAGAGTCGGGATACACTCAGGCGGATTGATATCGAGATTGCTAACGACGCCGAAGAACGCGCCAAAGGTTTGATGCACCGCACGAATATGCCTGATGACAGGGGGATGTTGTTTATTTTTAATCAGGAAGACGAGCAGTCTTTCTGGATGAAAAATACGTTAATCTCTCTGGATATCATGTACGTAAATAAGGATAAAGAAATTGTCACCATTTACAAACATACCCAACCCTACTCCGAAAACCCGATCCCATCATTCAAAAAAGCCCTGTATGTAGTGGAAACCATCGCCGGGTTCTGTGATAAATATCATGTAGAGGAAGGTGATTTT
The DNA here is from genome assembly GCF_056858335.1 of Agaribacillus sp. DX54. Taxonomy (NCBI): domain Bacteria; kingdom Pseudomonadati; phylum Bacteroidota; class Cytophagia; order Cytophagales; family Splendidivirgaceae; genus Agaribacillus; species Agaribacillus sp. DX54. The sequence continues at coordinate 56,109 of NZ_JBXEQE010000006.1, read as the reverse complement.
ATCGAATTTACAGAAAACGAAATCGCCGACAAATCGAGTTGATCAGGAGTCAGGGCTCTGCAGTTCCTCTCCCCTGACCCCTGACTCCTGACCCCTCTCATTTCCCTGCCTTTCCTTTAAACTGCTCAAATTTAGACGCCTCTGCCTTTTTAGGGAAATGGTTATTTTCCGTATCGGTATCGGCTGTCATCCGGCCCGGATCAATGGTGATGGATGCTACTTCTTTGGACTTGGAAAATACTTTGATAATTTCAGTTTCATTTTTTCTCCAGATTTCTGCCGGTAGCTTTTCTACTTCCCTGGTGCCGTCTTTGTAGGTCCATTCAATGATCACAGGACTTACCAAACCACCTTTATTCTTCAGTTTAACCTCATAAAAATTGGCTTCGGCATAACCTTTTCTGATGGCTTCGTCATCTACCCGGTTTTTAAACTCCCCATAAAACCTCGGATCCATATCGGTCAAAACAACAGGCCTGGCACCCTGGCTGAAATCGCTGGCTTTAGAGGTTTTTTTTCTATCTTCTGCCTGTCCCAGTGCTCCCTTTTTATTGGCTTTAACCCGTTTTTCCAACTGCTTTTTATCACTTTCTACTTTAAACCACTGTATTTCATCCACTTCTATGTCTACGTGATCTGTGCTGTAAAACCAGCCCTTCCAGAACCAATCCAGGTCAACGGCTGAAGCATCTTCCATAGTCCTGAAGAAATCTGCCGGCTTTGGATGTTTGAATGCCCATCTCCGGGCGTATTCCTTGAATGCGAAGTCAAAAAGTTCCGGGCCCATGACGGCTTCCCTCAATACGATCATGGCTGCCGCCGGTTTATTGTAGGCATTATTACCGAATTGCAGAATATTTTCGGAATTTGTCATAATGGGCCGTTGAAACTCTTTGCTGCCTTTCATATATCGGGTAATGCCTGCAGGCGTAGCTGCCCCATTGGCATATTCAGGGTAATATTCCCGTTTGGTCATGTGCTCGACAAAAGTATTGATCCCCTCATCCATCCATGTCCATTGCCTTTCATCCGAATTAATGATCATAGGAAAGAAATTATGACCGACTTCGTGAATAATTACGCCGATCATTCCCCTTCTGACCCGGTCGGAGTAGCTGCCGTCTGGGTTTGGGCGGCCATAATTGAAGCAGATCATGGGATATTCCATACCCTGGTTGGCTGCATGAACAGAGATGGCCACAGGGTAAGGGTAATCGATTGTAAATTTGGAATAAGTTTTTAAAGTATTGGCCACGGCAATGGTTGACTCTTTTTCCCATAACGGATTGCCTTCTTTTGGATAAAGTGACATGGCCAGGGGGATGTTGTTGCCAATCTTAACAGCCATGGCATCCCAGATATATTTCCTGGAACTGGCAAAAGCAAAATCCCTGACATTATCGGCATGGTATGTCCATGTTTTTTTCTTGGTAGAACGGCTATTTTCATTGGCTTCCGCTTCTTCTTCAGAAATAATGATTACCGGTTTGTCAAATGTCTTTTTAGCTTTTTCGAGCCTGGCTATCTGTTCTTTCGATAGCACCTCTTTGGCATTTTGTAATTCACCCGTGGCGCCGACTACATGATCAGCAGGTACGGTAATGTTGACTTTATAGTTACCAAAGGGCAGGGCAAACTCACCTCTTCCCAAAAATTGCTTGTTCTGCCATCCGTTGTAGTCATCATATACACACATCCTGGGAAACCATTGTGCAATAGTGTAAGCGTAGTTGCCATCTTCCGGAAAAAACTCATAACCGCCTCTTCCGTTTATCATCATCCGGTCATAAATGTTGTAGGACCAATCAATGGATAAGGTGAATTTATCGCCGGTTTTCAGGGGCTTGGGTATTTGTACCCTCATCATGGTTTTATTGATCGTGTAGGGTAAATTTTTGCCGGAACCATCTTTTACCGACATAATTTTGTAACCACCTTCATAATCGATATCGCCTATGGTGTAAGCCTGAAAAAATTTGGTGGGAATGGAGTCATTACGGATGCTTGATGTCATAATTTTGTCGGCATCTGAATTTTTTGCCCTGACGTTTTGATCCAGTTGTACCCATAAATAATCCAACGATTCCGGGGCGTTGTTGGTGTAAACAATGGTTTCCGACCCGGTGAGTATTTGCTTCTCGTCATCTATCTCTACGTGAATGACGTAATCGGCCCGCTGCTGCCAGTATTCAGTACCGGGGGCGCCTGCACCGGTTCTGTAGACATTAGGCGTTGGCAATTGTGTACCTAATTGTTCAAATTTTGCGTTGTATTCTCCCTGGGCCATAACCATATGGCCGGCAAAAATAGCTAACGCCATCAATAGTATTTTCTTCATCTTGTGTTTCGTCTTCAGGTTATTGTTGTCAGTTAGAATTTCAATTTGTACAAATATATTCAATTTCTTCACCCGAGGAGTAAAAAATAATTTAAGTGGTCGTTTTTCCCTTTTAAAGGGGTTTTGAACCCGGTCTTACATTCATCTTAATTTGTCTGTGTTCATAGCAATAGGTCCGGTTTTCACCGGGTTCGGCTGATACCACCACCGGGTGGTGATTGGCAAGGGCGTGTTTGGAAGTATGTTTATTAGGAGATGAATCACAGCAAAGCGTCATGCCACATGGCTGGCATGTGCTCAGATTACCCGGGCATCGCCTGTTTCAAGACATTTTTCGCAGGCATATACGGTTGGATTGCTGACTTTCAGGTTTTCCAGGTGTTCGCAGTTTTTTTCTTTTAGCATAAGGATATAGTTGCATGGTAAAAATTAGTTTTCGGCTAAATATTCGTGTACAAATTTGATAGTCATGGAGCCTTCCCCCACGGCTGAAGCAACCCTGTTCATGGCACCGGCCCGCACATCACCGGCGGCAAAAATGCCCGGGCTGTTGGTCTCGAGCAGGTAAGGTTTTCTTTCCAGCTTCCATCGCCGTTGAAACCGAAGTCCGCAAAATTCTCAGCCATTTCATACCCATCTTCCATCCCCTGCCGCTCCAGCCACTCGGCAATTTCATCTTCCAGCTCAGTTTTTTCCATCAATGTCCAAGATTTTACACCCTCTTCTTGAATCGGCATAGCCCCTGGCTGCTACCGCCCTGGAATAGGGGAGCATGCCCGTGATAGAATAAGGTTCAAAACCACCTACATTTCTGAACTGGCTGCCCTGCCCGACCTTTATACTGAACTTGCCCTGAAAGATGATAAAAAGATAATCCATCGAGTCCCCTTTTTTGAAAAGGAAATCCCCGTTTTTGATGGTTAACAACTCTCCTCGCTCCTCAATCCAGGCAAGTTGTTCTTCCGGAACTTCTGCTAATTCCTTCACTTTTTTCAAGACAGGTATCAGGGTTGACATATTTGGTAGTACAGGTTCGGATGTTTGAAAAATTGTTCAAACGGTTGTTGACTAAGATAATTAATTTCAATTAAAAATTGATTACACGGTAACGCGAATTTAATAACAAAAAGAGGAAAGAATTTTGTTGAAGACGTTGTGGGACAGCCACGAGATGCTTGCGCTATTTAGGGTACTAGAATCATAGTATGACTTCTGGTTTGTTTGAGCGTGGGGTGATGACGATTCTAGTCATAGTATGACTTGGAGTCATACTATGACTATGCTAGCTCACTGTTGACTCGTCGGATGTTGAGGTAAGGAACACCCTAGAAATAATCTTTACGTGGCCTGGGGGAACCGGCCATGATTTCGTCGTTGGCGTAGTCTTCAAACTTCTTGAAGTTTTTGATGAACTCATTCGCCAGTTTATTCGCCATTCTGTAATACCCTACATCATTTTTCCAGGTTTCCCTTGGACTCAGCACTTCTGAAGGCACGCCGGGGCAGGTGAGGGGTATACCACAGCCGAAGATAGAATGTGTGCGGTAACCGACATTTTCCAGCGTGCCATTCAGGGCAGCGGTAATCATAGCCCTGGTATAAGTGAGCCGGATTCTTGATCCGACCCCATAAGGGCCTCCTGACCAGCCTGTATTAACAAGCCAAATCCTGACATTGTATTGCTCCATTTTTTTCCCGAGCATTTCAGCGTATGTGGTGGGATGAAGGGGCAGAAAAGGCGCTCCAAAACATGCACTGAAAACAGTTTGCGGTTCGGTAACCCCGGCCTCCGTACCAGCCACCTTTGCCGTGTATCCTGAAATGAAGTGGTACATGGCCAATCCCTTGGTGAGCTTTGAGATCGGGGGCAGCACACCATAGGCATCACAGGTTAAAAAGAAAATATTCTTTGGAATACCACCGATAGAGGGAGATACCGCATTAGCTATATGGTGGATGGGATAGGAGCTTCGGGTGTTTTCCGTGACTGATGTATCATTATAATTAACGTGTCTTGTTCCTTCATAAAAGCGGGTATTTTCTACAATAGCCCCAAACTTGATGGCGTCGTAAATCTGTGGCTCCTTTTCCCTGGTCAAATCGATTACCTTTGCATAACACCCGCCTTCAAAGTTAAATACATTTTTGTCGGTCCAGCCATGCTCGTCGTCACCAATCAGCTCTCTTTCAGGATCTGCCGACAGGGTGGTTTTACCTGTGCCGCTCAAACCAAAAAAGATGGCACTGTCATGCATTTTGCCAATATTGGCAGAACAATGCATGGATAAAACACCATCTTCAATGGGTAACAGGTAATTCAAGACTGAAAATATACCTTTTTTCATTTCTCCCGCGTAGGCTGTTCCGCCAATAATAATCATTCTTTTTGTAAAATTAATTATGGCGAAATTGGCTTGTCTTGTCCCGTCTTCTTCCGGATCGGCTTTAAATTCAGGGGCGCAAATGACAGTGAAATTGGGCTGAAACCTTTCGAGTTTATACTTCTCAGGACGTAAAAACATGTTATAACAAAACAGGTTTTGCCATGCCATGGTGTTAACCACCCTTAGCTTTAATCTGTAAGTTTTATCGGCACCGGCATAGGCATCCCTCACAAACAGGTCTTTACCTTCCAGGTGTCTGATCATTTTTTGATATAAGTTGTCGAATTTTTCAGGTGAGAATGGCATGTTGATATTTCCCCACCAAACGGTATCTTTTGTTTTATCATCTTCGACAATAAACCGGTCCTGGGGTGATCTGCCGGTAAACTCTCCGGTGTCACACATCAGGGCGCCTGTGCTGGTCATGAAACCTTCCCCTCTTTTTATTGCTTCTTCCGTAAGCTCTGCCGGAGTTAAATTCCAATATACATCTCTGGCGTTTTCGATTCCAAGAGTATCGACTCCTGAAGCCTCGGATTTCAATCCTATTTCTGTCATTTCTATGGGTTTATTCCTATTTAAATTAATGATTAAGATGGCGCAAAGGTAAGAAAATTATTAAATCTCAATATCATAGTCAATGTATTATCAGGGCTATATAAAGAGGAGCGACTATGTAAAGAGGAGCTACGAAAAGAAGGGTTTCCACTTTTCTTCTCCGGAGGGTGGAGTCAACAAGCTGACAACAATCAGCATTAGCAGTGACATGACCAAAGAAGGGATGGCGATATAATCGGTATGTAACGGAAATGAGATGCCAAAAATACTGAAGGTAACTTCGCTGACTTCCATAATCTTATTGATAACAGGTACAATCATACCTGCCAGGATGGACGTTACCCCACCGGCCGGCGTGACCCTTTTCCAGAAAAACGAAGCCAGCAAGACCGGAGCCAGTGAAGCGCCGATCATTGTATAAGAGATAAATGCCATTTCCAGTATGGTGGTGAATTGTGTTACAAGCAGGTAAGCCAAAATTCCCAATACGATAATTATGACCCTTTGTACCAGCATGTTGGTTTTAGCATCTTTATTCTTTAACACATAAGGCTGAATAAGGTCGCGTGCCACATTGGTGGATGTAACCATCAAAAAAGTATTGCCTGTGGAAATAATGATGGCTACACCGGCGGCAAATAGTAGTGAGCCGGCAAGTGCGGGCATTTGCTCATATCCGATGCGTAAAATTATTTCTTCTGACATACTTTCGTTAATCGAACCATCGGCCAGGAAAAACCTGGCATCTTCAGCGTAAATGGCGTAACCTACAATTGCGATGGTACACATTAAAAATTCAATGACCACTACGCCAATAAGCATTCCCAATACAGCCTTACGCGCTGAGGTGGCGTCTTTGGCAGAGGAAAACTTCTGATAAATGCTACTTTCACTCATCAACAATAAAAAAGTGGGCAACAGTATGCCCAACACCCAAAAAGCGTCATGCCCTTCAAACATGGACAAATACTCGGGGTTTTTGTCATTGATGGTCGCTACCACTTCTCCCCAGCCTCCATGTGACCGGATGGCAAACGGCAAGGCCATAAACATGGCAAGAATCATAACAATGCCGTTGAAAATATCGATCGAAACAATAGATACCATTCCAGCCAGTGCGGTGAAAGATATAATGACGACCGCAGCAATGATCATACCTGTTTCAGGGCCGATGCTACCGTCTGATAATATATTAATGAATCTGCCCCCACCTTTGAACTGGTAGCCGGCAATAATGATATAGGCCACAATGATCGTGATAGTTCCCAACAACCGGGCGGTTTTGTTATACCGTGTTTCGAGGAGGTCAGTCAGGGTATACTGGCTGATTTTTCTTACCCTGGCGGCGATGAAATAGATGACGACAATGCCTATCCAGGCCCCCATGGAAAACCACAATTCCGAAAATCCGGTTCTGAATGTAAGACCGGCGGTACCGAACAAGCTTCCCGAACCTATCCAGGTACAAACAAGCGTACCTACCAAAAGGTATATCGGCACCGATCTGCCAGCCACTACAAAATCATCCTCGGTTTTTACCGACCTGCTCTTGTAAACAATAATGCCAATCAATATGGCCAGATATAATAAGGTAACAGTAGTGTAGATCATGTGCAATCAGGTTGTGCTGTCAGTCAAACAAAAAATAAACTGCCAAATCTAAATAAAATTACATGATTTCAAAAGGGTAACATCAAATCGTTTCATCATGGGGTACACGGATGCCGGTGGTATGAAACCGAAAGTAACAGGGACTGTGGACGATATGAAAAGAGCAAATAATTAAAAAATATTACAGCCAGCTTATTTCAATAAAATTTGTCGATTTAAACGTGATTATTTAGGTTAATTTAAAGGCATGTTTTAAATTTAAAGTATTACGGAAGTGGATCAATCTTTACATGTAACAATGGACAGTTACTACTTAAGTGCAACTCATAAAACCCCTGAGTTGAATTTTGATTTTACCAAGGGAGTTTTTGAGATCAGCGGGCGTTCAATTCCCGAGAATTCCATAGAATTTTACAGGCCATTGTTGAAATGTTTGGATGAATACATTAAAGAGCCTAAAGAAGAAACCCACCTGAAAATCATATTGGAATATTTCAACACAAGTTCTTCCAAATGCTTGGTGGAGATATTCAGGCGCATGGAGAAATTACATAAAAATGGCCAGAACCTCCGAATAGATTGGTATTATGAAAAAGAGGACGAGGATATTCTGGAGTCAGGGCAAGATTTCAAAGAAATTATGAAGCTCCCTATCGAGATGGTGCTGATAAACGGAGCCAAGGAATAGGCAGCTTAAACGGATAGAAATTTAAAAAGACCGCATGGTTACCATACGGTCTTTTTTATTTTTATAGACGGAGATAAAGATTACATCATACCACCCATGCCACCGCCACCCATAGGAGGCATAGCAGGCGCTGCTTTTTCATCTTCCGGCTCTTCAGCGACAACACATTCTGTGGTCAGCAACAAGGAGGCAATTGACGCTGCGTTTTCCAGGGCCAGCCTGGTAACTTTTGTAGGATCGATAACGCCGGCACCGAACATATTTTCGAAACCGTTGGTTCTGGCATTGTATCCGAAATCATCTTTGCCTTCTCTTACTTTCTGAACTATCACAGAGCCTTCACCACCGGCATTTTCAACGATAGTTCTCAGGGGAGCTTCCAGGGCAATTCTTACGATGTTAACTCCTGTAGCCTGATCCTCATTCTCTGTTTTTACTTTATCGAGGGATTCCACGGTTCTGATGAAAGCAACACCACCACCGGCGATGATACCTTCCTCAACCGCAGCCCTGGTAGCGTGTAAAGCATCGTCTACCCTGTCTTTCTTCTCTTTCATTTCTACCTCGGTAGCGGCTCCTACATAAAGAATGGCAACGCCACCTGACAATTTGGCGAGTCTTTCCTGCAGCTTTTCTTTATCATAGTCAGAAGTTGTATTTTCAACTTGCTGTTTGATTTGGTTGATCCTCGCCTGTATGTCTTTCTTATCACCGGCTCCGTTAACAACAGTAGTGTTGTCTTTGTCAATGTTCACCTTCTCAGCAGTACCGAGATAATCGATGGTAGCACTTTCCAGTTTGTAACCTCTTTCTTCAGAAATAACGGTACCACCGGTCAGGATAGCGATATCTTCCAGCATAGCCTTTCTCCTGTCACCGAATCCCGGTGCTTTCACAGCAGCAATTTTCAATGAACCCCTGATTTTATTCACCACCAGGGTAGCCAAAGCTTCTCCATCTACGTCCTCGGAGATGATCAACAAAGGCTTACTTGTTTGAGCTACTGCTTCGAGAATAGGGAGCAACTCCTTCATAGCAGATATTTTTTTGTCGTAAATTAAAATATACGGACTTTCTAATTCTGCTTCCATTTTTTCGGTATTGGTGACGAAGTAAGGAGAAAGATAACCCCTGTCAAACTGCATACCTTCCACAGTTTTCACTTCGGTTTCAGTACCTTTTGCTTCTTCCACTGTAATCACCCCGTCTTTTCCGACTTTATTCATAGAATCGGCGATCATTTTACCGACCTCGGTATCGTTGTTGGCTGAAATACTGGCAACCTGCTCGATTTCGTTGGAGTTGGAAATAGTTTTTGATTGGTTTTTAAGTTCTTTAACAACCGCTGCTACTGCCGCGTCGATACCTCTTTTTAAGTCCATTGGATTGGCACCGGCAGCTACGTTTTTAATACCGTTATTAAAAATAGATTGTGCCAATACCGTAGCGGTAGTGGTTCCATCACCAGCATCATCGGCAGTTTTGGAAGCTACTTCTTTTACTAACTGAGCACCCATATTTTCGATGGCATCTTTTAATTCAATTTCTTTTGCCACTGAAACACCATCTTTGGTGATGGTCGGTGCGCCGAATTTTTTATCGATGATGACATTTCTTCCCTTGGGGCCGAGCGTCACTTTTACAGCTTCAGCAAGTTTATCGACTCCTTTTTTAAGACCATCCCTTGCTGTGGTATCGAATTTAATATCTTTAGCCATTTTTAAATCTTTTTAAAGTTTGAATTTTGATTTTACTTAGTAAGGTTAAAACTAGACAATTCCTAAGATATCTGATTCTTTCATAATGAGAAATTCTTTGCCTTCGATGATGATTTCCTGACCGGCGAATTTACGATAAAGTACGTTGTCGCCCACTTTTACATTAAACGGCTCATCTTTTTTACCAGTACCTATAGCAACGATTTCACCTTTTTGAGGTTTTTCTTGAGCAGTATCGGGAATGATAATTCCGGAAGCTGTTTTTTCTTCTGCTGCGGCCGGCTCGACAAGCACTCTATCCGCTAATGGTTTAAAGTTTAATTTTGACATTGTTTATAAGTTATTTTTAATGTTTAACATTTAATAAACTCTGAATTCAGCGTAGCATTTCCCGTGCCATCTTAAATATGACAAGTCATGTTGCCATATTGCCGTCAAAATTACAGTATTTTTCTTACATCATCATAAAAGTTGCCAATTGTGACTGACATAATTACTGCATATTCTTTATTATTGTCATAAACAGCTTGTTGATTTTTAGGTAAGTATACATTTGACTTACCCTGAAAAATTAACTACTTTAAACAATCATGTGGAAATAATTTTCCTGATAACAGTCGTTATTTGTATAAAATCAACTTTTTTTGGATATGGAGTTACTGGAACAAAACTGGTTGACAAAAGGATTAATGGACTTTGAATACAAGAAATATATTCTTTTGGCATACCTGCAGAAAGTAAAGCAAAACTTCAATGATTTGAAATTGTATCCCTTTTTATCTGATCTGGCATTTCATCATAAAAACCTGATGCAATTGAAATCGAATAAATCCCTTATCTATCAGAATTTTCCGAAAGAAATCACCAAGGCGGAATTTAAAAAACTGAAGATCCATTACAAGAAACTGGTCGAAGATGATCAGTTAATGGCGCTTATAGAGCAAATTCTGACCTTTGCCATGCCTAAAATGGAAGGTTTAATAGAAGAAGGAAAAGACATATATGAAAATGTGGAAGAAAATGTGTCTATTGAGTCAGTCGGAATAACGCCGTTATATAACCAGGAAGGCTATTTTTTTCTTAACCAAACCTTTGAAGAAGAGACCAAGATTTTTCAATACCAAATTACGGTATTCGAGAGTGCCAACGAAAAATACAGGGGTATAAATACGATTTTCATCAAAGACGTCAGAAATAAAATTGGAAAGACATTTGAACAGATAAAGCTTGAACTGGTCAAAGACCGGCAGGATTTTCCCAATCCGGCTACATTCCTGATTAACGTAGATATTTCATGCCCCCTTGAGGAGACAGTTATGCCTATTGCCAAGCGGCTTTTGGTAAAACATCTGAGTTTGGAGGCTGCTTAAAGGCAGCCTCCCGGTATACGGTTTTATTTCGAAATCAATAAAATCTTATCTCAAAAACAATAGCTCACGGTATTTAACCAGTGGCCAGTCTTCATCGTCTACATAAAGTTCGAGCTTATCTACAGACCTGCGAATGCTGTTAAAGTGTTTTTCTTTCACTTCATCACAATAGGCGGCTGCCTTTTTGGCAGTATCTTCTATTTTATTGGCCTTTTTTCTTGCTTCAATCATTTCCAGCACACCTTCCCTCACAGTATCTATATGTTGTGAAACTTTTTTGATGTTTTTTATGATGGAGGAATTGTCTATTCCCAGCCCCTTCAGGCCATTGGCATTGTCGATTAACTTGCTTTGATAGGCAATGGCGGTAGGAATGATATGGTTAAGTGCCAGATCACCCATTACCCGTGACTCGATTTGTATCTTCATGATATAGTTTTCCAGCATCGTTTCTTTCCGGGCTTCCAGTTCGACTTCAGACAGCACCTTATGCTTGGCAAACAATTCTTTTGTTTTTTTCGATGTATATGCTTCCAGGGCCCGGGGGGTGTCTTTTAAATTGGAAAGTTTGCGTTTTTCAGCTTCTTTAACCCACGCCTCGGAATAACCATCCCCCTCAAACCGGATATCCTTGGACTCTTTTACATATTTTCTCAAAACTTCCACGATGGCAATCTTTTTTTCCTTGCCGCTGTCGATCAGTTGATCCACCTCTTTGGCAAATTGCTTCAACTGATCGGCTACAATCAGATTCAGTGCAGTCATAGGATTGGCTACGTTGGTATCTGACCCCACGGCCCTGAACTCAAACTTATTGCCTGTAAAAGCAAACGGTGAAGTTCTGTTTCTGTCAGTATTGTCCAGAATTATTTCAGGTATTTTGTCAATTCCCAGTTTCATGTACATATTATCGCCTTTTTCAACTTTCACATTGCCACTTTTTTCAAACTCATCCAAAACGCTGGAAAGTTGCTGTCCGATGAAAATAGAAATGATAGCCGGAGGGGCCTCATTGGCCCCGAGGCGGTAGTCATTTCCTGCGGAGGCAATACTGGCACGTAACAGGTCTGCGTGGTCATGGACGGCTTTCATGGTGTTGACAAAAAAAGTAAGAAACTGAAGGTTTTCACGCGCGCTGCTGCTGGGGGCAAATAAATTCACGCCGGTATTGGTAATCAGTGACCAGTTATTGTGCTTGCCGCTGCCATTAAGCCCTGCAAAAGGCTTTTCGTGAAATAATACTTTTAATTGGTGCCTTTCAGCCACTTTTTGCATGACATCCATCAGCAACTGATTGTGGTCTGTTGCTTTGTTGAGATCTTCAAACAAAGGTGCTACTTCAAACTGGCTGGGCGCCACTTCATTGTGCCTGGTACTTACAGGAATACCTAATTTGAGGGCTTCTACCTCAAAATCCTTGATAAAAGTATAAATTCTGGGAGGGATAGAGCCGAAATAGTGATCGTCCAATTGCTGACCGCGGGCAGGGTTATGCCCGAATACCGTTCTTCCTGCCATCACCAAATCAGGCCGGCAGGCGTAAAGCGCCTTATCGACCACAAAGTATTCCTGCTCACAACCCAATGAAGCGTTAACCCTCGCAACATTCCTGTCGAAGTATTTACAAACATAGGTGGCGGCCTTGTCTACCGCTTCTATTGCCTTCAATAACGGGGCTTTGTAATCAAGTGCTTCACCGGTATAACTTACAAAAACAGTAGGTATACACAAGGTGTCGTTCCAGACAAAAATCGGTGAACTCGGATCCCATGCGGTGTATCCCCGGGCTTCAAAAGTACTTCTGATACCGCCACTGGGGAATGACGAAGCGTCAGGTTCCTGTTGTACCAGGGCGCTGCCTTTGAATTTTTCCAGTGAAGTGGAAGCATCGAAAAATGTATCATGTTTTTCTGCGGTGGCACCTGTAAGTGGCTGGAACCAGTGGGTATAATGGGTGATTCCCTTGGGGATTGCCCAGTTTTTGACTGCTGAGGCTACAGCATCAGCGGTTGCTTCATCGATTTTTTTACCATTCTGAATGGCGTATTCCACTTTTTTGTAGGTTTCAGGCGCCAGGTTTTCCCTCATTTTGGCCAAATCAAAGGAATGCTGCGCGAAATAATCCGAGATTTTGTCAGACGGTATGTTGACATTGATCTTACTTCTTTTTTGAACTTCCTCTAAAGCCTTAAATCTTAACTTTGCCATTGAATAAACTGTTTATCTACGATTTTATTGACGATGTAAAAGATAAAATAATCATACCGACTAATTAATATTTCAAATTATATTTTCCAAATTGTGTAATGAAATTTTTAAAAATCAATGTGTAAACGCGCTAAACTTTACCCTGACCTTGCAACCGGTTAAAACACTTATCTTTGACTTTGACGGCACCATTGCCGATAGTATTTCCACTGGTCTCGAGATTGCCAACAGCCTGGCCGATGAGTTTAAGTACAAGAAGGTGGACAAATCAGCATTGCCGCATTACCGGGGGTTGAGCAGCCGGGAAATAATCAGGGAACTGGGTATTTCATATTTCAGGTTACCCTTTCTGGTCAGGCGTCTCAGAAAAGCCATGAGGGAAAGACTTGGTGAGTTGCTCCCATTTGACGGGATACAGGAAGAATTGAGCCTCCTGAAGAAAAAGGGATTCAACATGGGTATCCTCACTTCAAACTCAAAGGAAAATGTGACACAATTCCTGACTAATAATGAGTGGGAGCAGTATTTCCGGTTTGTAGACTCCGGGGTGAAGCTGTTTCAAAAGTCAAAAGCCATCAAGTCCATCCTGAAAAAGCAGGGATTGAACAAAAGCCAGGTGATGCTCATAGGTGATGAAAGCCGCGATATCGAGGCGGCACGTAAATGCGGCATCGTTATCACTGCCGTAAGCTGGGGTTTCCACACCAGGGATCTCCTTAAATCCTGTAACCCCGATTTTTTGATTGACAACCCTTCGGAAATCAGCGTGGTCCTGGAGTCAGTCAATTCCGGAAGGGGAATGAATTAAAAGTATTGGCCATTGAGTCCGGAAAAAATATTTGATTAAATTTGTGGCTTGACAGGAATAATTCAAGATGAAGAAAGTTGCCTTTTATACGTTAGGTTGTAAACTGAACTTTTCAGAGACTTCGACCATTGCACGTATGTGTGAGAAGAAGGGATATCAAAAAGTGGATTTCACGGATAAGCCTGATATCTTCATAATCAATACCTGTTCGGTAACCGACAATGCAGACAGGAAGTGCAGAAAAGTGGTCAGGGAGGCGCTTAAAGTCTCCCCAAAGGCCTATATTGCTATTATTGGGTGTTATGCCCAGCTAAAACCCAGGGAGATATCGGAAATACCGGGGGTAGATGCGGTCTTAGGCGCAGCGGAGAAGTTTCAACTGATTGACCTGCTTGATGGTTTTGTCAAAAAAGACCGACCCCAGGTTTTGGCTTCTGAAATTGCAGCGGCTACCGGCTTTTACCATGCCTATTCTGCCCAAGACCGCACGAGGACTTTTCTCAAGGTACAGGACGGGTGCAATTACTCGTGCACTTTTTGTACGATTCCATTGGCCAGGGGCAAAAGCCGGAGTGATAGTATCGATAGTATTGTGGCGTCCGCAAAGGAGATCACAAAAACGGAGGTAAAGGAAATTGTATTGACGGGGGTGAATATCGGGGATTTTGGCTGGCAAAATGGTAAAAAGCAGGAATCCTTCCCGGAGCTGGTGAGGGCCCTGGATCAGGTGGAAGGTCTTGAAAGAATCCGGATTTCATCGATCGAACCGAATCTGTTGAAAGATGAGATTATTGAACTTGTGGCCAATTCCCGACGATTTGTGCCCCATTTTCATATTCCCTTACAATCCGGATCAAACAAAATCCTTAAATCCATGAAAAGGCGTTACCTGCGCGAACTTTATCAGGACCGGGTTGCCAGCATAAAATCCCTGATGCCGCATTGTTGTATTGGCGTGGATGTTATTGTTGGTTTTCCGGGTGAAACTGAGGAAGACTTTCTGGAAACCTATCATTTTTTAAATGAACTGGAGATTTCCTATTTACATGTATTCACCTATTCGGAGCGAACCAATACGGAAGCTGCCAGAATGACGCAAATAGTGCCTGGGGCTGTCAGGCATCACAGATCGAGCATGTTGAGAAGTCTTTCGGAAAAAAAGAGGAGAAGGTTTTATGAAGATAACCTTGGGCGACAAGCTACTGTGCTTTTTGAAGATGATATAGAGGGCGGAATGATGCACGGATTCACCGAAAACTATATTCGTGTCACGGCTAAATATGACCCATTACTCATTAATTCGTTAAAAAAAGTGAATTTGGCGAACGTTAATGCCAAAGGTTATGTTGAGGTATCGGAATTAACAGAGGAAATTATGGTATGACCCGTATTTTTGAAAATTTTATAACGCTATACAAATAATTTGCACGATTATTGATATAGTTTAAATCATGCTTCATTTTGCGGGTGATTTACTGGTCGTTTGTAATAAAAATGGCAAAAATGAATGGAAAAAATAAGAATTAATGCACATCTTTGTTATTCGTAACAAACTCTGCACTTAAATTTATTCGATGAAGTAATAATTACTAAGGTTGATTTTTATTTATTCAAGTTACTTCTAAATGAAACAAAAACTATCACTTATCTGTTTTGTGGTATTCTCCTTTACCCAGTGTCCGTGTTTTGCTTCACTGATTAACAACGATGATGATCCGGGTGATAAGGCTGCGAAAAAGAAAAAAGCGGCAGATAACGGGATAGACCTGATGTTTCCAAGAGCTAAGTTTTTTGAATTAACCTACCGTAACTATCCTTATGCAAATGCCAACCCCAGCGGGGAATCTAATTTAGATGAAGAGGGGGAAGGCCACGTAATAAAAACCAGCCTGCGTTTTCCCATGATCTTATCCTCCGGATTTAAGTTAATCGGACAGGTTGGATACCAGCACGAAAGGGTTCATATCCCGGAAGAGGCCGGTGATTTTGGGAACGTAGCTTTTCAAAAGCTGGGCTTTACACTGATTGGAGAAAAGAAACTGAAAAACGATAAATTTCTATTAGGCGTTGTTTCCGGCTCAAGCCGCTCTGAAAAAACCAGCTTCAAAAACATGCCCTCCCCCAATAGTTTTGGGGCCAGTGTGGTGGTCGGTAAGGAATATGGGGATTACAACAAATTAGGATTTGGCATTGCCTCCGGTGTAAACTTGGGAAGATTTTCAGCAAGTCCTGTGGTAGCTTTTAGCAAAAGAATTGACCAAAGAAACTTTATCGATGCCCTGCTACCGAGAAGTATTACTTATCGTCACCTGATGTCTAATAAATTCTATTTTTACAGTGCTATAGAGGCTAATAATTTTAACTACAGTTTTGCAGACAGAATTTATCAGGAAGTCAGTGATCTGGAAATCAGAAGAACCGAGCTTTCTTTTAATGTTGGCCTCGAGCGGGAAATCCATGATTGGCTGTGGATGTCTTTCGAAATGGGTTTAACCCAACCTTTGCAGAATGTTATCCTTGAACAGGGCGAACGTTCCAGAAATTATTTAAGCTCGTTTAACGATCATATTCAACCGGTGATCTCCCTTTCAGTATTTGCCGTAATCCCACAGAAATTGGCAAATAGACTTCGCAGATAATTTATTTTCAGGAATTTTTGTTAGATGTTTGGTCAATTGTCTGACCTTGGGGAACTTGTGGTGTACTTTTTTTAACCACAGAGGCACAAAGACACAAAGGGACACAGCGGTTTTCGCTGATAAAATAAAAATACAGGCACATGTTTGCGTTGTGTAATAGCCGCGGGACGCTTGCGCCATGCTTTAAAACCGAATGTACAACCTGTCAATATGCCCCCTAAAACCCCGCAACCTGTAAAACTTCAAACCCTGAACCCGGAACCAACTACCCATCATAACTAACCCCCAACTTATCCAACCATTCCTGAGGTGCGCCATTCCAGACTGAAGGGCGGTTACCCATATATTGGAGATCTTCGATGCCAATTTTGCTGGTGAAGAAGCCGGTAGCTACAAAGTCCCGGAATTGATTGAAGAAGTTGACACCCTGGGAGAACTTTGGGGCGGCGGTATCGGGATAGGCGATATCGTCGACTATGGCCAATTGTTCAGGTTCCGTACAATTGATGAATACTTTATTGTACCTTTTTGTGGCCTGGACATTGATCCATTTCAGGCCTCCTCGCATGGCCGTTTGGTGTTCGGGTTGGTCAAGCATCATGAATTCGATAAATTTGGGAACCCCGGCGGCTTCGGCATTGCCTGATTTATCATCTTCGGGAATGATAATATTGGCCAGAACTCGTACGGTTTCCCGCTCTTCCTCAGTAAAAAACGTTTGCTCAAGTAAAGCAAGGTCTTCCTTTGACAGGTTTTTAAACGCCTCACTTTGATCGACAGTGTGGCCATGATGAGACAAATCGTCTCCTTTTTCTGTCGGGGTACAGCCAACAGCCGTACCTGCGGCAATGGAAGCCAGGGTAATGTATTTTAAAGAATCTCTTCTTGAAATCTGTGACATGACAATACTTTTTTAAAGGTTTTGTTTTTTCATTTCATCGATAATAAATTCCGAGGTACGCATAGACAGAGCCAGGATGGTCCAGGTCGGGTTTTTGTCGGCCTGGGAAACAAAGGGGGCGCCGTCTACTACAAAAAGGTTTTTCACCTCGTGAGCCTGGCAGAATTTATTCAGGGGTGCGGTTTTGGGATCATTTCCCATTCTGGCTACTCCTAATTCATGTATAATCCTGCCCGGAGTCAGAATACCATAGTCATCTTCCTTGCCTGGTTTAGGCCAAAGCGGGATGGCGTTCATCGCCCCGAACATTTCCTCGAAGGTATCATGCATGTGCTTCACCTGATTGATTTCATGTTCACTCCATTTGTAATGAAATTTAAGTACGGGAATACCATATTTATCCACTACCACGGGGTCGATTTCACAGTAGTTCTCTTTGAAGGCTACTGCCTCACCACGGCCGGCGAATCCTACGACCGAGCCGTACAGCCGTCGATAATCTTCTTTCAACTGCTTACCATAGCCACCGCCACTGGGCCTGGGTTTGCCGTCTACCACCCCGAGTATTTTGTTGACTTTATGAATGCTACCCATGAATCCGTAACTCGGCATATGTCGTCCGCCCCAGATTTCAATATGGTAACCCCTGGGAAAATCAAGTTTTTTGTCATTTAGCCACCAGGGAACATATACATGCATACCACCCGTTCCATCTTCGTTATGCGGAATGCCGTCAATCAGGTCCGGTACGATCGCTGCCATGTCGGTGCCTGTACTATCCAATAAATATTTGCCCACTACATCGCTGGAATTTGCAAGCCCGTTGGGGTGTCTGTCAGAAACCGAGTTTAACATCAACCTTGCCGACTCACAGGCACCGGCGGCCAAAATCACAATTTTGGCATTTACCTGGTATTCCAGGCCATCCAGCGTGTTGACGTATGATACACCCGTCGCCAATCCCTCACTGTCGGTCAGCACCTCCCTGGCCATGGCATGTAATATCAGATCCAGGTTGCCGGTTTTATGCGCGGGTGGCAACAGTACTGAAGGGGTAGAAAAATTTGAGTGGGTAGAACATCCCCTTCCGCATTGGGAGCAGTAGTGGCATGCTGCCCTGCCATTCAGTGGTTGTGTTAAAATCGACAAGCGTGACGGGATAACAGGGATTCCCAGTTTGTCACCAGCCCTTTTAACCAATAATTCGTAACCTCTGGGTTTGGGAGGTGGCATGAAGATACCATCAGGTTCATTCAAGATCCCCTCTTTGGTGCCAAAAATACCTACGAGTTTATCCACTTTATCGTAATAAGGTTTTATATCATCATAGCCGATTGGCCAATCGTCACCCAGTCCATCCAGGCTTCTTCTTTTAAAATCCAGCGGGCCGAATCGTAATGAAATGCGCCCCCAATGGTTAGTACGACCACCCAGCATCCTGGCCCTGAACCAGTCGAACTGCGTACCTTTCGATACCGTATAAGGTTCACCCTCAATTTCCCAACCACCATAACAGGCATCGAATTCTCCAAAGGGACGGTGTGTCGGGGCCCCACGCCTGGGAGATTGATAAGGCCATTTAAACATGTCTCCTTTGGCCGAATCATAATCGGGTCCTGCTTCCAGCAATGCCACTTTGGCACCGGCCTCAGTTAAAACCTTGGCAGCCATACCACCGCCGGCTCCTGAACCAACGATACATACGTCATACTGTTTTGCGTTTTCTTTTATTTGCATAGAATTTCTACTTATTTCTTCCGATCAAGATAATTATATCCTTATAAACGGCAAAGGGGATTGGTAACCAATTGGCCAGGTATATGAAAAAAGCTGTCAAAAGTCTCTACTCTTATCCCTTTGAAGGGTTGAGTTTGGCTTTTGACAGCGCTTTCAGCAGGTCGGATAACGTCTAATTACTTAACTATTTTGTCAAACTCCCGGGGCGGTTGCAGGTGACTTAAACATGATCTTTCGTAAAACCATTGTTCAATTTCACATTTTTATAATGATTTTCAGCCCAATCTTCACCTTTGATATGACCATCCCAATCTGCCGGAATATATTTGCGGAAAGCCGGAACCTTAATTTCATGAACAGTTTGCTATGCCATCTTCATTAGCAAGAGGGCTGTTACCCCAAAGTCCAATACCGCCGACAGGAATTGATCTACCCGTTTGGTTTGTGGGTTGATATACAGTACATATGCGCAATAAATGGCAAAATGTCAGATGAGATGATTTAGATGGATGGTCTGCCTCCTTACAAAAAGCCGACATAAAAAAATGCCCCTCAACCGGAATAAATCCGTCCAAGGGGCCACTCAGGATACATCTATTTTATTTACTTAATGCCTTTTTATCGTTTATTACATGCTGCCATGTCTTCTGTGTTTAACATGACGCGAACCATGCCTTTGTGAGTCGAAAAATAGTCTTTGCTCCTCATTAAGAAGGTTCCGGACCTGCTGCCTGGTCATTTCACGGTTTTTCATCAGTTGGGTTTGTAAACTGCCGATATCTTCCACCACTTTATTGATTTCATTCAAGTCTGCTTTCTCGGTGGTACGAAGTGTGTTAAGCCGTGCCCTTTTTTCATGCACCTCATTCCTGACGGGAAGCGCTTCTTTCTGTGCTTGCAGTCTTATTTTTTTGATTTGCTCTTTTTGCTGATCTGTAAGTCCCAGAATGTTAAATATTCGGAATTCACCATCACCGGATCCCCTGTGGCTGCGCCAGTGTTTTCGGGGCCCCTGCCTGCTTTCGTTTTCCTGATCTTCCTGTGCCATTGCGTTCAAGCTAACGGCGCTAAACAGCAGTGATAATACCAATGCGACGTATTTTAAATTTTGAGTTTTCATACTATACGTTTTAACTGTGAATACTTGTTTCCTGTTTTGATGTCATTGGTTATAAAAACTTGCGCAGCTTGTGTTTTTTTTGAAAAAATTTAGGATAGTAGTTGGAGATACCCGGTCGTTTGAGTGCTAATATGGCTTTGAGCCATACTATGACTGGCTAAGGAAAATATTTGATATATTACGGATATTTTTACACAAAATTTGAATTTTTAGATGAAACATCTTACCACCCTGCTATTTTCGGCTTTAGTCGTTTTTCAGACATTCTCTCAGAACACAGATTTTACAAGACAAGATACCTTACGGGGAAGCATCACGCCGGAGCGGGCGTGGTGGGATCTGACCTATTATCACCTGGACATTAAAGTAGATCCTGCGGAAAAGACCATCCATGGAACCAACACGGTTCATTACAAGGTATTAAAAAGTGGCGACCTGTTGCAGATTGACCTTCAGTCTCCTTTACAGCTCACGAAGGCCATACAAAATGGCAAAGCGCTGGAGATTATACATGATGGTAATGCCCATTTTATCCAATTGGCAGCGTCACAGGTGGTAGGTGCCGTTAAATCGATTGAATTACACTATGGGGGTGCACCGAAGGTGGCGGTCAGACCGCCCTGGGATGGGGGAATTACGTGGAGGCAGGATAAACGCGGATTGCCTTTTGTAGCTTCTTCCTGTCAGGGAATCGGAGCAAGTGTATGGTGGCCGTGTAAGGATCACATGTACGATGAACCGGATAGTATGTTGATCAGCGTCAACGTTCCGGCCAACTTGATCAATGTCTCTAATGGCAGGCTGAGAAAAGTCGAAACCCTTAGTGATAACACCAAAACATTTCATTGGTATGTGTCTAATCCTATTAATAACTATGGCGTCAATATCAATATAGGAGACTATGTACATTTTGGCGAAAAGTATTCAGGTGAAAAGGGCGAATTGGATATCGACTATTATGTATTGCGCGATAATCTCAAAAAAGCCCGGAAGCAATTTGCTGAAGTGCCGCGGATGTTAAAGGCATTTGAGCATTGGTTCGGTCCCTATCCTTTTTATGAAGATAGTTACAAATTGGTTGAAGCCCCCTATCTTGGGATGGAGCACCAAAGTTCCGTAACCTATGGAAATGACTATCGAAATGGTTACAGGGGAGAGGACCTGAGCCAAACGGGGTGGGGTTTGAAATTTGACTTTATCATTGTGCATGAGTCAGGGCATGAGTGGTTTGCCAATAATATTACCTATAAAGACATCGCCGATATGTGGATTCACGAAAGTTTTACCAATTATTCGGAAAACCTGTTCGTCGAATATTATTATGGTAAGCAGGCCGGGGCGGATTATGTCATTGGTACGAGAAAAAGAATTCAAAATGACAGGCCTATAATTGGCGTGTACCATGTCAATCATGCAGGATCATCAGATATGTATTATAAAGGGGGCAATATCTTGCACACACTAAGACAAATTGTAAATAATGACAAAAAGTGGAGGCAAATTTTGAGGGGGTTAAATGAGCAGTTTTATCACCAGACAGTGACAACGCAACAAATTGAAGCCTATCTCAGCCAGCAGATAGGAAGGCCGCTCGATGGCTTTTTTGACCAATACCTTAGAACCACCCAAACCCCGATACTGGAGTATTTTGTAAAGGATGGCCAGTTGTTTGCGCGATGGAGTAATGTTGTCGGGAACTTTGCAATGCCGGTGAAGGTATGGATTGATGAGCAAGAAAAATGGATCAGCCCGTCTACCCAATGGTCGACTGTAGCGGCAGTATCTAATGATCCGGAAATAGCACCGGACCGGAATTTCTACATCGGCAGTATGAGATGTTATTGATCCAACAGCCAAAGCCCTGTTAAGTTTTCACCGTTTTTAGTTGTTTTTCGGGCTGTTTTTCTTTTGCATTATTGCAATAGCCGTAAAAATACAGGGTATGACTTACTACAGTAAAGTCAAAAGTCTCTTCCACCAATTTTTGAATGGCCTGTATCCGTGGATCACAAAATTCAAAAATTTGATTTGTTTTTGTACAAATCACATGATCGTGCTGCCGGTAAGCATAAGATTTTTCGTACAAAGAAAGATTCTGACCAAATTGATGCCTGGTTACCAGGCTGCAATCCAGTAACAGATCCAGGGTATTATACACAGTTGCCCTGCTCACCCGGTAATTTTTGTTTTTCATGTTTACATACAATGATTCCACATCAAAATGCCCGTCATTGCTGTATATTTCTTCCAAAATAGCATACCGTTCCGGTGTCTTACGCAATCCTTTCGTACCTAGATATTGTGTAAATTTCTCTTTTATATCCGCATAATTAGGAGGTAAAGCCATATCCTTAAAGATTTAGTTCCAAATTAGTCATCGAGTTATTCACTAACTTTCCAGTGTGAAATTAAATAATTGCCACAGTAGAACCAAGGCTATTTAGAACTATTACAAATAATTATGAATTATAGCCATTCAATTGAATACCCGGAGAAAATAAAAAATGTTGTAAACATAATTTTTATATTTACGTTGATCTTATGGAGGTAAGAAACACGTCACATTAAACACTAAGTGGTTTTGAAAATTTGTTGTGTCACTTGCATTTTGTGAATTTATTTAAAACCCTTTGGAAACCGGGAAGTAATATTTTCAAAATGTTTTTCGCCTTTTATGTTAAAAACTCGTTCAAGGATAGTAAATTAACAGGCTGATTACTGCGCAGAAATTGATACTTCAAATGACATGTATTATATTGCCTACAACTTCAAGTAATTATTAAGGATTAATGAATAAAATTTATTGACAATGATCACCCTGCACAAAACGGTACAATTTTTAGGCCTGAAATTATCACAGGAACAACTCTCTAAACTGGGTCATCAGATAGTAGCTTTTGCCAAGGAGAAAGACATTCGATACCAGAAGGTGGATGAAACACAGGGTAGCAGAACCTACAAGGTAAATGCCTATCCACAATTTATGCGGGATGACATCCAGCAGATAGTAAAAAAATTTGCTGAGGAAAACGGCATCAGGGTTAAGAGAAAGCGAGCCAGAATAAAGCGGATAGAGAAAGTTTAAACCCTGGGATATTTTCGGGATTTGGGATTTTCCCTCATATGTCTTAGCTAATGACAAGAGGTAAGTGATAGCGCCTTAACAGGTTTACTATAGATTTTTTTGTCATCGGCGGCATTTTTTCAATTTGTCATATACTCGATAACTAGCTCTAATAAGCGCAGAATTTGTCATGCTGTCACTTGTTATTGGACAGGCTAGGTGTTTTAAGTATGCTATCAGGCATTTATTTAAACAAAAACTACCATTCTTAGTAGTCTGCAAGGGCTACAAATGGCCAATGGTAGCTCACTATCGTATTGTAGTTGACTATGAAGTGATCACAAGAATCGGAAGCTGACCGGTATAAGTTCGTAATCAACGTTCATGCGAGCCGCACTGCAAGCGATCCGGTCAATTCTTCTTTCACTTTAAATACCTCCGATTTTGATCATGAAAAGCAATAAACATATTTTTTCCCGGTTTATTGCAGGGTTGTTTTTCTGATGTTGTGTGTTGAATCCCCGATCTTGCCGGAAGTCAGACCCGGTGCATGTATTGCCGTATATTACTATTACCGGCTGAACATAAAATTCTTCAGGGCCAAATCCGGATAGATAAAAAAATAGTGTTAGATTTTTATCGACAAGCCTATGGAATCCGATAGTTTGTTTGCATAATTATATAAACCGGAATTTAATTGGCAAATTTACTATATGAAACCTAAGTTTATTGATCGAAGCACGCATCTGTATAAGTCTATTAATGTAGAAGAACATTGTTACCCCCATTTTTTAAAAGTCTGGCACTATCATGCTGAGATAGAATTAGTCTCTATAGTCGCCAGTTCGGGGACCAGGTTTATCGGAGACAGTATTAAAAAGTTCCAACCGGATGATTTGATTTTGATTGGTGAGCATGTACCCCACCTTTGGTTGAACGACCATGCATACTTCAGGAAGTCTTCCACCTTAGAAGCCCGGGCACTGGTAGTGCATTTCGACCGTAACTTTGCCGGTACTGATTTTTTTCAGATACCTGAGATGAAATCTGTGAACGATTTACTGGTAAGAGCAAGTTATGGTATTGAATTTCAGGGATCTATAAAAACAAAAATCAGGCAAAGGCTTCATAAGATGCTTGAAATGGATAACTTTCAAAGGGTGATGGAGTTAATTAACATACTGAAGTCATTAAGTGCTGCAGATACGTGCCAACCCCTTTGTAGTCCCGGTTTTGTCAATGCCTTCGGAAAAGGGGAGAATAAAAGGATGGATATTGTTTATGAATACATCATCGATAACTTCAAGGAAGAAATATCCCTGGACAAAATCGCATCGCTGACCAATATGAATAAATCATCATTTTGCCGTTATTTTCGAAAGGTACATAATAAAACATTAACCCTGTATATCAATGAATTTCGTATTGGCTACGCTTGTAAACTATTGCTGGAACGGCAGTTTAATATTTCGGAAATATGCTTCGAAAGCGGCTTTAAAAATATCTCAAACTTCAACAGGCAATTCAAAGAAATCATGGGTTTGTCTCCTTCCGGCTATAGGAATAAGTATGCCGCAATTGTTTGATGGCGGCTGTTCACCTTATCCGAAGTGTTGCGCTTTATCGACAGCCTATGCCACTTAGGCAAATCTAATACTATCATACGCGAATTAGGAGGAAGTAATTTTTCTACATTTTTAATACATTAGTGAGATATTTTTTTCATACAAGCGCTTTACTATGAAAAAGACTTTAACCTTCATTTGCATTTTTTGTTTTTTGCTTGTCATTACCGGCAGCACTTTCGCCACACCTGCTGACAGCCTTAAGTTATGGTTTAAGCGTCCGGCTGCCAACTGGAACGAAGCGCTTCCGGTAGGCAATGGCAGATGGGGCGCTATGGCATTTGGCGGAGTTGGGCAGGAGCGTCTTCAGCTTAATGAGGAGAGCATCTGGAGTAAAAGTGATGAATACCGGGACAAAAAGGGGGGACACAAGCATGTGGATCGGATAAGAAGCCTTCTGTTTCAGGGCAAATACCAGGAAGCTGAAAAAATGGCAGTTGAAAAACTTATGAGTGAGAGACTCCCATCCGGCACCAATACTTATCAGACCCTTGGTGATCTTTATATGGACTTCGAAGGCATCGATCATTATACCGATTATCGCAGGGAGCTCAATCTTTATGACGCCACTGTGCTGACGCGGTTTAAGACCGGGGAAGCATGGCACACCAGGGAGGTTTTTTCAACAGCCGTTGATCAGGCAATCGTTATGCGGGCCACTGCCAGTCAACCGGGCCAGATTACCTGCAGCCTTGAGCTTACCCGTCCCGGAGAAGGAGAAGTGGTAAAGGTTGCAGGTAGGATGCTGTTGATGACACATCACCTTAGTGATGGAAAAGGGGTGAAGTTTGAAACCAGGGTTACCGTCTTTACCGAGGGAGGAACGGTAAGTGTTGAAAACAAAAAGCTGGTGGTGAATAATGCCAATAGTATGGAAATTAGGTTGGTGGCCGGCACGGACTATTTTGGAGGAAATCCGGAACAACTTTGTGATGAGTATCAAAGCCATTCGAATGGCAGGCAATATGAAGAAATCCTTAAAGATCATATTACCGACTACCAGCGATATTTTAACCGCGTTGATTTGGAATTGCCGGTGTCCGAGGCTGTTGGATTTGCCACCGATGAAAGGATCGACGCACAAAAAAGGGGCGTTTACGACCCGTCCTTGACAGCACTTTATTTTCAATTTGGCCGCTACTTGCTCATAAGTAGTTCACGCCCGGGCACATTGCCCTCAAATCTCCAGGGAATCTGGGCAGACGGCCTGAATCCACCATGGAATTCGGATTACCATATCAATATCAACATCCAGATGAATTACTGGCCATCTGAGCTTACCAATTTGTCGGAGTTGCACATTCCTTTTCTCGAGTTTATTGGAAGGCTCAGGGAAAATGGCAGAAAAAGCGCCAGGGAAATTTATGGCGCCAGAGGATTTACAGCCCATCATACCACCGATGTTTGGCATTTTACTACTTCCTTCGGCAAGCCACAATATGGATTATGGCCTATGGGGGCTGCCTGGGCGGCCACCCATATTTGGGAGCATCATCTTTTTACCGAAGACCTGGATTTTCTCAGATCCTATGGATACCCGGTAATGCGCGAAGCGGCACTTTTCCTGTCGGACTTTCTTGTTAAACACCCTGAAACCGGAAAGCTTGTAACAGGTCCTTCCATGTCTCCGGAAAATGTATTTATCGCCCCCGATGGCCAACGGTCGTCAGTAACAAAGGGGCCGGCTATGGACCTGCAGATCGTCCGTCATCTTTTTAACGGTTGTATTAAAGCTGCTGAAATATTAAACACAGACGCAACATTTCGCAAAAAACTTCAATCTCAGCTCGACAATTTAACCCCGGCCATGATTGGTCATGATGGCCGTATACTCGAGTGGTCAGATGAGCGGTTACAGGAGGCTTTACCAGGTCACAGGCATATCTCTCATCTTTATGGACTTTATCCTTCCAATGAGTACAATTGGAATAACAGCCCGGAATACATGAAGGCTGCTGAAAAGGTACTGAAGTACAGATTGGCACATGGCGGTGGCCATACGGGCTGGAGCCGCGCATGGATGTTAAATTTCTATGCCCGTTTAATGGACGGTGAGAAAGTATGGGAGAACCTCAATGCGCTTTGGGCAAAATCGACACTCCCCAATATGTTCGATAACCACCCGCCATTTCAAATTGACGGGAATTATGGTGCCACGGCAGCCATTGCAGAAATGCTGTTACAATCACACGCAGGGGAAGTGCATCTGTTACCGGCCCTTCCCGGCGCTTTGCCTTCCGGAAAAATTACAGGTCTGATGGCCAGAGGGGGTTTTGAAGTGAACATAACCTGGGAAAACGGAAGGCTGAAAGATAGCAGGATCGTCTCACGACTGGGAAATCCGGTAAAGGTACGTTACGGTGCCAAAGTGGTGACCTATGAACTTGCCAAAGGCGATGCCATATTTCTTGATGCCAACTTGAGAAAACTTCAAGCTGATTAGTGTGGCTTTTTGGTTATATACAAGGCAGAAAACCGGTAGCGCATTTTTGTGGCTACATTGAAGTAATAACACAATTATGATTAAAAATGTATGGAATAAAAGATAAAGTGGCTCTTGTAACCGGTGGTACCAGCGGTATTGGGCGAGGCATTGTGCAGGCGCTGAGCAACGAAGGAGCCCGGTTGATAATTAATGGCAGGGATTCGGAAAAAGGGCACAAACTGATGAATGAATTGTCCGGTCAGGCACATTTTGTGGCAGGTGATGTCAAAAACGCTGAAACTAATTTTCAACTGGTGGAAGAGGCGCTGGCCCACTATGGTGCATTGAACATGATGGTGCTTTCGGCAGGGCAGCTTGGGATAGGGAAAATTGACACGTTGGCGATTGAGGATTGGCATGACACAATGGCGACTAATCTCCATGCGGTATTTTACCTGCTGAAATATGGTATTCCTGCGATGCAAAAGCACGGTGGGGGCAGTATTGTAATTATAGGTTCGATCGCAGCATTTCACGGTTTTCCCAATCACCCTGCCTACACTGCCTCCAAAGGGGCCTTACCGGCATTGGTCAGGCAAGTTGCGTTGGA
Source organism: Agaribacillus sp. DX54 (assembly GCF_056858335.1). Lineage (NCBI taxonomy): Bacteria > Pseudomonadati > Bacteroidota > Cytophagia > Cytophagales > Splendidivirgaceae > Agaribacillus > Agaribacillus sp. DX54. Next base: position 28,305 of record NZ_JBXEQE010000006.1, on the reverse strand, counting down.
TTATGGACCGGAAATAAGAATTAATCTCATTTGTCCGGCCCAGGTAAAAACACCACTGCTGGATAGTTCGGTACAAGCCTTTGAGAATCCCACTGAAATTTTAGCGCAAACAGCGCAAAGGTTACCGCTCAAGAGACTGGGTACACCAGAGGATATTGCCAATGCCGTATTGTATCTGCTAAGTGATACTGCCTCCTGGGTAACAGGAAGCTATTTTATCATCGACGGCGGATTTCTGGCTACTTGATAGCTGGCTATGGGTCTGAAAAATTAAATCTCAATGAAAAGAATTGTAACAAGGCAATCAATATATTTTGCTACTTTTAGTTATGAGTAAACAAAAAAGCAATCCGTTAATAGATACAAGGTATCCTTCCGTGAATGATTTGAAAAAAAAAGCTTCAAAGCGAATCCCGAAATTTGCTTTTGAATACCTGATCGGAGGGGCCAACGAAGAGATCAACCTCGCCAGAAACAAATCCGATATACAGGAGATAACATTGATGCCTGAGTACCTGAAAGCGTTTGATTCTTGCAAGACCGATACAAAGTTGTTTGACCATGAATATGATGCCCCGTTTGGTATTTCGCCTATCGGCTTGCAAGGATTGATATGGCCTAATTCCCCTGAAATATTGGCGAAAGCAGCCGCAGAACATAACATACCTTTTATTTTGAGCACAGTCACCACCACTAGTATTGAACGCATCGGAGATATCACAGGAGGAAAATTCTGGTTTCAACTTTACCATCCGGCTGAAGACAAAGTAAGAGACGATGTGTTGCTCAGGGCAGAAAGGGCCGGCTGCCAGGTATTGGTAGCCCTGGCTGATACACCGAGTTTTGGTATCCGCTACAAAGATGTTCGAAACGGGCTTGCCATGCCGCCAAAAATGTCGTTAAGAAATATTCTTCAAATCATAGCCAAGCCTGTTTGGGCCATGCAAACCCTTTACTACGGACAACCCAATTTTGCCACGCTTAAACCTTATATGCCTAAGCACCTAAACCTTCGTCAATTAGGCAAATTTATGAATGACACCTTCGATGGAAGACTCAGTGAGCAAAAGATAAAAGCATTGCGGGATCTCTGGAAAGGTAAGCTGGTGATTAAAGGTATTGTCAACGAACATGATATGGAAAAAGCGATAGCCTGTGGCGCTGATGGCATCATCGTATCCAATCACGGAGGGAGGCAATTAGATGCGGGAGAGTCCACCATTAAGCCATTAAAACGCCTGGCGGATAAGTATGGCGATAAAATTACAATAATGATGGATGGCGGTATCAGATCAGGCCCCGATATCGCCCGATGCCTGGCCAGCGGTGCCAGGCTGACCTTTATGGGAAGGCCGTTCATGTATGGCACGGGCGCATTAGGTACCCAAGGAGGGCACCAGGTCATTAATCTTTTTAAAACACAATTTAAACAGGTGATGGAACAGCTCGGGTGTGAAAATGTGAAGGATTTGCCCGATCATCTGATACCTTAAATTAAAAGGGGATATTACCGAGGTTGAAAAAAACAGCGAATACAACCTGAATTTAACATTAAACAATGGCTTGTTACCTCATGGGTTCCTGTAGGTTTTATTCCGACAAAAGATTCTGCATGTTGGATTTAGCTGGCAAATAACAAATGCAAAACGACTATTATCTTATGCAAAAAATGTAGGAGATATTGATGTTTTTTTTTGCAAATTTTCAATAACTTTTAAATAGTAACAGGATACAAAATGAATGTATCCAAGGAAAGAGTAGGGAAATTGGTAGTTAAGCCCTAATGCTGTTAATTTATGAGAATGTTGTACCCGGATAAAGTAAAGTCCTTAGATGATCTTTCCGATCTGGAATTATGGGGTTTGTTAAAGCAGGGAAACCGGGCTGCTTTTCAAACTATTTACAGGAGATATCTTAAAGATCTTTTTAATTTTGGATGTCATCTTTTACCTGAAAGAAGTATAGTTAAAGACTGTTTGCATGATCTGTTTTTAGACATATGGATTCGTAGATCTCATTTAGGTGACGTTCGCCATATAAAGTACTACCTGTTTAAGTCCTTGACTAGAAGAATGTTGGACCAGTTAGCAAAGAGAAAAAAGAATCTATCGTTGGACGAATTTCCTGAACATATTCCTTATAAGATAGCTCTTCCATTTGAGCAAAGGCTGATAGATCAGCAAGATTATTCTATGAAAAGCAAGAAATTAAGTCAGGCCATTGAGAAATTATCGGATAGGCAAAATCAGGTAATCAATTTATTGTTCTACCAGGGGTTTTCCTATGAAGAAGTTTCCAATATTATGAATATTAACCTTCGTTCGGTTTATACCCTGGCTTGGAAGGCTATGAAGGTATTGCGCAAAGAATTAAAACAGTTTATCAGTTTTGTTTTATGGTTGTTTGTTTCCGGTCTCTGATTTGGATAACCGTCGAAGTTACTACAGTTGAATGGCTTTAATTGATGATTTTTTTATCAATCTTGGTAAAGATTTACTAATTGAATTCCAATCTGTTTATTTGATTCGACATCATGTCTACAAGGTTGGTTTCAGAATAAAAATCATATAATGTAAGGCTTCTGATTTGATAATACAACCTCCAGAATGATTCCAGTTCAACCATATAATTTTTTCGGGTATTATCCCTTTTTTGCTGTTGAATAACCAGTTCGTTTACATTGATCAGGCCTTCGATAAATCTATCTTTACTAATTTCATAGGCTTGTTTCGCTACAGAAGCTGCTTCTCTGGAATTCTGCAGTATTTCTGATTTAAGGTTAAACTCCAGGATTGTCATGATGATCTCTTGTTCCAGTTCAATTTCTTTTTGTTTGATAGAAATAAGTGTTGTTTCCATTTCGCGTTGGGCAAGTTTATATTTGCCCTTTGCCAAACCCCAGTCAACAATTGGAAAGTAAATGCTAACATTAAGTCTCTCCTGTTCAAGTGGATTGCGATAAGCTTTTCTTAAACTGTTCCCTCTTTGATTCAACCCCAAGCTTGCATCAAGATTCGCACTGAACCTGTTATCTTTTTTTGTTTTTTCTACATCACTTTCTGCCTGGTATACACTCTCTTTAAAGTCCAGGAAATCAGGGTTGTTTTTTTGGGCAACTGACAAGGCTTTTTCCGGAGAAATAAATATCTCCGGAATTTCCAAAGATAAACCAGCAGAAATGATTTTGGGAGGTTCAATATTCAGGTAGCTTTTCAGCCGGGCGGCAGCTCTCATGTAATTATTGTTAGCCTGGGTAAAAGCTGTCTTATTGTTGAGGAATTCGAGTTTGAGATTTAGTAATTCGGATTCTTTGATTGCGGTAATAGCGAAGCGTTTTTCCCCGATCCTGTATAAAGTATCGGCATTGTTCATATTGGTCTTTGCAATTTGCATATCCAATTCAGCGTTTGCCAAATCAAAAAAATAGCTTAATGCTGTAAGCGCGATTTGTTCGGCAAATTGGACATAGTTTAATTTTGCTTTCTCATACCTCAGAGGTTCCAATATTTTATCCCATTTAAACGGGTTATAGGCAAAAAGTGGTTGTCTGAGCCCAATTCTTATTTGAGTAGCTGAAAATTGTGTATTTTCGAGATCTCCGAAATTCACTAATCGTCCTACATCAGAGTCCAGGTTTAAGCTGCCTCCTGAAAATGGCAGATTCTGAGTCATGGACAACTGAAGGTAGGAGTTCAGATTTTGCGTTTCGAAATACCTAAAACTATTGTCAGTAATATCGAATTGCTGTGATATGTTTCTGTTAAAAGTGAAAGGAAGGGTATTAAGACCAATAGCCGGTAATTTGGCAGCTTGATAGTTTTTGTACTGCCAATAAGATGCAATCAGGTTATTTTCCATAATAAATGCTTCCAATGAACTATCTTGCGCTATAGAGATAGCTTCTTGCAGTGATAATGATAATGTATCTTTTTTCACCTGTCCGAACGAAATACACTGGGAAGAAAGCGATAATATGGCAAGCAAACCTATTTTTGAGTAATATGCGGACATGATTATATTTCTTTTTTGTTTTTGTAGATCCACCAATAACATAATGGGATAAAGTAAAGACTAACGAAGGTACCCAGCGCAAGCCCACCGATAACGGCCAGCGCCAGTGGCTTTTGCAAAGCTGCCCCTAGTCCTTTACCAACCAGAAATGGTACCAGCGCTAAAATAGTAGTCAAAGAGGTCATGATAATGGGCCTGATCCGCCGACTGCCTCCCTGATGTATTGATTCCAATAATGAAAGTTTTGCAGTCCTGTACAACCTGTTGATGGTGTCGATTTTTAATATCGAGTCGTTAATGATAATCCCTGTCATTACGATAATACCGATGGCTGACATAATATTTAAAGAACTCCCAAAAAGTAAAAGCATAAGGAGGGCTCCTGAAATATCCAATGGGATTTCAATCAATACAATAAGTGGTTGAAGCAGGGACTCAAATTGGATGGCCAGTATAAAATAAAGGAGTAAGATTGAAATGATCAGAATGCCTATCAGCTCTTTTAGATGATTATCGAAATCATACAATGCACCGGTCCATTCAAGTTTAAAGGGCAGGTTATTTCTGACTATGAATGATGATACCTTCTTTTCTATTTCGTACCTGGACTTTTGAGTGGCATCATAATGCACCGGAATGAACACACCATCTTTACCGGCATACACAATTTCAAAATCTTCTTCTTCCGTTATGTTGAGGAAAAACTTTAGCGGCAGGTCTGCGCCTTTCTCACTTTTTACAGTAGTGGTTTGGATAATCTCATTCAGATCATTCGAACCTGTTCCCATTACCATAGGTAATACCTCATTGGATGTGTTAAGGGCGCCTATTTGATTTTCGTTAAAGGCAGTCTTTAATGTTGCGATAAGTGTTTGTTCTGAAACATTGTATAGGATGAGCTTTTCCCTATCATAGGTTAAATTAACAAAAGTATATTGCCCCAATGCATTGATGTGTTCCTTGCCCAGTATTTTATCGAGTTGTTCGATCACTTTTACAATGGAATGGTTATGTGCCGATTCATCTTTTGGTTTTAATTTGAGGATGATTGGAGGTGTGTTTTTAGCAAATATTGTCGTGAAAAGGTTGTCAGGGGTAGAAAAAGAAATTTCTGCATTTGGGTAATTGTGTTTCAGATAATTCTGCAAATTACCTTTAGACTTTGAAATATGGTCTTCTTCATTGAAAGACATATAGATTTTACTTTCACTCCGATCAACTTCATAAGCATTACTTAATATATAGTCCTGTAAGCCAATCCACATATTGACCTGTTGCGCTTTTTGCCTCTCTTGTACGGTAAGCGCTTCCATTCTTTTCCTGTTTTCGTTTATATCTATATTTTCGTTCCATTTGATAGCCGCAATGAGTTCGTTTTGATGAAGTTCAGGAAAACCTTCCTTTTTTATCTCATAGAAAAGAAAGACGGATAAGGGTAAAAGCAATAAAAACAGGATTGTGAACAGGGTTTTATGCTTCATAACTATGTAAAACCCTTTTTCATAGGGTTTTAACACATTAATAAGCGGGTTGGCTTTTGTATTATTTTTTTCATTTTTGTTCTTGATCAATAATAAATACAACACAGGTAACAGTGTGATAGACACAACAAAAGACAATAATAATGCAATCGTTACCGTGATTGCCTGGTCGAAAAAGAGTGCCCCGGCTATACCGCTTACAAAGATCAAGGGCACAAAAACCGCGGATGTTGTAAGGGCAGAACTTAACAGTGGCCTGATGACTTCATTGGTTGCTTTTGCGCAGGCAGATAATATTTTCTCTCCCTTTTCCCTGAATTGGGTTATGTTGTCGATAATAATGATTGAATTGTCAATCATTAGCCCAATACCCAACACCAGCCCGGATAATGAGATGATGTTAATGGAAATATTAAAGAACAGCATAAAAAGGATCGACACAACCAGCGCTACGGGCACGGTTATGGTCATTAACAATGGCAGTCTGATGTTTGAGATAAACAAAAACAAAACAATAAAAGCCAGGATAGCGCCCAGTATTAAAGTTTGTTTGAGATTTCCAATGGTATAATCCAGCAACCTGGTCTGATCCTGTGCTATATCAAAATGCAGGTGGGGATAATCTTTTATGATGACTTTAATGGCTTCGTGAACCGATTTTTTCAGATCCTGCATCTTGGCATCTGCCTGTTTAATTACTGCCATAGAGATGGCTTGATTGCTTCCATTCACAAACAAACCGTCTTTTTTTTTCGCTTGGAGAGAAATATTGGCAATTTCACTCAGCCTTACAGTATTAAGACCGGTTTTTAGAGGCAATGCCTGTATCTCTTTGATAGATCTCATAGGGGAGGAAACACGGATACTGTATTGATAGTATCCTTCATTGACCGTAATATTTCCAATCGTAAAGTTGTTTCTGCTGATTACATCCTCGATATGTTGATAGGACAAACCAAACGAAGATAGCTTGGCAAGATCCGGTACAACATTGATCAGGGGGCGCTCTATCCCAGACATATCTACCAACGCCACTTCCTGCAACTGCTCGATCCTTTTTTTAATCACATGTTGTGCAAAACGGCTTAGCTCCAGGAATCCCGCATTTTGCTTGTCTTCATCCGCAAAACTCATGTTCAGGAAGAACACCGGAATATCCGTTGCGCTGGCCTTTATTACATTAGGCCTTTGCAGATCTCTTGGAAGCGATGAGAATTGTCTGTCAATTTTTTCATTGGCTTCTATTGCCGCTAAATCTGTGTCGACACCATAATTAAATCTCATTTTGATGAGGGTTCTTCCATTGGAGGATTTGCTTTGGATGCTTTTTAAACCGGTACATTGCTGGAGAGCATTCCTGAGAGGATAGGCTATGTGGGTTTCCATTTCCCTGGCAGTAAATTTAGGATATGAAGCCCTGACCGTGATTTCCGGTATATCGATGTCTGGTAATAAAGATACGGGCAATTGCCGGTAGGAAATAACACCTAATATAAACAGGGCAACAAAGGTCATACAGGTAGCGACAGGTCTAGGTAGCAAGAACTTTACCATAGATATATGTGATTAATTTTGAGGCATTTTTCCGGTAATTTTAAAGGGTTAATAGCACTTTGGACTCATGGGCCAAATGAAGGTTTCCTTTTACAATAATTGAGTCTCCTTGAACCAGTTCCGTTTTGACGACTACCTGACTACTGTTTTCTTCTCCAAGTTCCACATAATTCCACTTAGCCAGCCCATTTTCGTAAACAAAGACGACGGGCCGTTCGCTCCTGAGTGTAACAGCTTCTTTAGGAACAGCCAGCGCTTTACCAATATTCTTTTTTAAGTATACTTTGGCATTCATCCCCTCATATAAACCTGTCCCGGGTTGCGCTATAATGGCAGTGACTTCCAATTGCCCGTTTTCATCTATAAAAGGGTTAATAGCGCTTACCCTGCCACTGATTTCTTTTTCGTTATAATAAAGTACAATGTTTACAGGTCGACCTTTTTCCACCAGATGGGCCTCCGGTTCCATAACCGGAAACCTGATTTCCAATTTTGAATTATCAATAATAAGGCAAAAAGGCTTCTCGCCGTCAGGATAATTGCTTTCTTTAACGGTGAGATTAGCGATGAAACCATTACTGGCTGCTCTCAGGATGGTTTGTTCCATATTGAATTGTGCCAAAGCCAATTCCATTTCCGCTTTGGTATACCCGCTTTTTATTTTTGCAATAGAAAGAATGTTCTCAGGTATATCGACAGAATCTTTCAGAGCATAACCCTGCCCGATAAGGTAATCCATAAGTGTAAGCTTGGCATTTTCCAGACTTACCTTGCTTTGCAATAATCTGTTTTCCAATTCGTAATTATCCAGGCGGGCCAGTAGTTGGCCTTTTTGAACATATTGCCCGTTACTGACGTATATGTTTGTTATTTTTTGATTGATCTTAAACCGCATTTCAGACTTTTTGTGCCCTTCTAACTTTCCATTACTGATAATTTCCTGATAAAAATCTATCGAGTCCAACACCTCAATGCCTACTTCAATCGGTGGAATTTCCTCTCGGATAGTGGTCTCATCCTGGTTCTGATCCTGTGGATCTTTCTCGGACTTGCAACATATTAGAAAAAACAGCAAGCACATTAAAAAGCGGGGTTGATTCATATTGATGAAGTTCATATTAACGCTGTTTGATTGTTTTTTTTACAAAAAAAATGGGTAGGTACACATAAATAGCAATCAATGAAAATGCCAGTCCACCACTGGAACCTACTGCCAATGAAAACCAAAAGTTTTCTTTTTGTCCTGAAAACAGGTATGGCGACAACCCTATAATGGTTGATGATATTGACAGTAATATAGGAATAATTTTGGTGTTAAAAGCTTTGATATAATGCCGTGCCATCGCATCCGACCTACCGATACCCTTTCTGATTTTCAGGTTATTGAAATCGTTGATGATAAATAATGCGGCATTCACTGTAAGTCCACTTAATAAGATGAAAGCCGCAAACCCTCCCTGATCAAAGTTTAATTCAAAAAGATAAAAGGATAAAAACACGCCCATGAAACTAATAGGGATCATGAAAATGATTGCCAGGGGCTGCCAAAGTGATTCCAGCAAAATGGCGCAAACAAAATAAATAATGAGAATAACCACCAATATCATATATATTTGTTCATTTTTTTCTTTTCCCGAACTTGAAAAATCGTACTCCCTTGTTTTTGCCTGGTAACCTACGGCCAGTTTTTCCGAAAAGGCTTCTATGGTCTTTTTTAAGTGATGTCTGCCCAGTTGCCAGGAACCAATAAAATCATACTCGAGCAGCAGGTAGTATTGTTGGTTGATCCTGGAAATAGCAGAAGGCAGCCTTTCCTTCTGTATTCCGGCCTGATGATTCAGTTTGTAGCTTTTCTGGAAGGCAGTGAGTGGACTGTGTTTGAGATCCCATATGTTGAATACAGGAGCTGATTGCGCCGAAATAACTACCGGATACCTTTTGTCACTTTGGTTGATATATGTCAATTGCTGCCGGGTCAGAGACATAGCTTTCATTTCATTGTACGTGTTGATTAAATTACCACCGGACAAATTAACTTTTTCCGGATCTTCCTTTAACACGTACTGAAAATTGTCACTTCTGTACCATGCATTATGCCCCATGATGTTTACCTCTTTTACCCGTAGATTTCGGAGCAGGGTATCGCGGAGTTGTTCGGCATACCGGTACAATTGTTGATAGTTGTATCCATACAGGTTGATACGGTAAGAGCCGATTTGTTCCTTCAGTGAATTATTGAATCCCTGTCCGTAACCATACACCTGCCAGTCGGCGCTACCGACACTTAAAGCATTGCTGATAAGCAGGTTTTTCAATAAGTAGGGGAAATAGCCAGACTCATATGCTTTTTTGAAATAAATAACCATACGTGCATTGTTATACCCATAGACAAAGGTTTCAAATTGCTCAATTTCTTTAAATTGCTGAAGGTATTTTTCGAGCAGGATAAAGGCATCGTTCATTTGACCGGTCCTGGCTCCGACTGGCATCTGCGCTGAAACGACCAGATTAGTCCGTTCATTGCTTTGATAGTAGTTACTATGATTTACTTCGTCGGTAAACAACCTTAGCGTACCGCCCAAGGTATAATTGACATATTTTTTTAAATGTTGTGCATAAAACTCACTACCGATGGTGTTATTATATATGCTTTGCCAAAGGTTAAGTTCTTCATCAGACTTGCCAAGTTTGTCAGGTAAATACTGTACCGGCAGGCCAAATGCCAGGATAAGCGCTACGACAAAAGCCCACTTGAATCGACTCACAAAAGCAATACCGCTCAAATACCATGAAGAAACCCAAACAATGCGTTTTTTTCTTTTGCGCCATATTTTGTGCTTTCCGCCTTGTATAAGTGGTATTTTTTCCATGAGGGCAGGTATCAGGAACAGCGCTATAAACAGGGAAGTCAACAGGTTCACCACAATGACCAACGCAAAGTCAAGCATGTTGAGAACCAGCCTTTCACTTAAAAAAAAGATGACACTCAATGCGCCAATTGTGGTAACGGTTGAAGCCAGTAATGCCAGAAATACTTTACGGTTACGCTGGTGCCACAGATGATCCACCATGACAATACTATTGTCAATGATGATACCCATCGACACGGTAATACCTGCAAAGGAATACAGATGCAGCTCCACACCTAAGAAGTAATAGATCAAAAATGCAATAGATAAATTAGCCAGAATGCTAAGAAATATGATAAAAAGGTAGCGGAAATTTAAGGAGACCAGCCAGACAAATAAAAGGAGCATGAAGAAAGTAAGAACTGATCGTGAAACAATTTTCTTTATTTCGGATTGGATGAATTTGCTATCATCTTTTTTCAAAACAAACCTGACCTGGCCCTGCCATTTTTTTTCTACCTGCTCGATAATGGCCTTCGCTTGTTTGGCCAGTTTTACCTGGTTACTTTTTTCCGAAGGAGTGATGGTAAGATTGATGGTATTCAGTCCATTGATTCGATAATAGCTTCCGGGTGCTATATCTTCCAGGGTTGCTTTGGCCACTTGCTTCAGGTAAATTATTTTTTCACCGCTTTTTTTTATTGGAATATCCTCCCATTTCCATTCTTCAGGATTAAAATTGCTGATAACTACACTGTATTCGTTTTCCTTGTAACTTCCTATCCCCATCTTTTCCTTTTTTTCCAGGCTGTAGATAGCCTGGATCAGTTCATTGTAGTCAATGTTTAATGACTTAAGTTTTTGTTGATCGAACTTAACATGCCATTGTTTTCCGTTGGCGCCATAAATCCGGACATCATGAATACCCTGCAGATCGGTCAGTCGGGGTAATAGCTCATCTTGTGCCATTTTTTGAATTTGAAAAGGCTGTAATGATGAAACAAGCGAATAAGTCAGGAATGGGATATGCTCGGTGCTCTGTCCCCCTATGTAAGCATTGGGGTAAGAGACCTCCTTGGGCAATGACTGATAAATATTGCGAATGACCGAATTGACTTCATATAAGGCCGTTTGCATATGGGTGTGCTTGTTGAAAGTCAGGGTGATGCCACAGGCGTCTTTACGGGTTTGGGAAGCCATAGATTTGATGCCCTTGATGGTATTGAATGCGCCTTCTAATACGGAAGTTACTTGTTTTTCAATGGTTTCGGCATTTGAGTTGCTCCAGGAACAGTTGACATAAATATTGGACTCCTGGTAAGAGGGATTGATCTTTATCGCTAGTCTGGGGGTAACAAAAATGCCTAGCATGCTGGCTACGGTGAATATGATCAATATGGAAAAAGAAGAAGGCTTCAATTTTCTAATATTTTTTTATTTCACTAATTTTAAGGTTCTTGCCCACCTCATACTGCCCGCGTGAAAAGAATACAGCACCACTGCCGCTTTTCCTACTATGTACTGTTCTGGTACAAAACCCCAATATCTGGAATCGATAGAATTGTGTCTGTTATCTCCTAGCATAAAATAATAGCTATGTTTGAAGGTATAATGAGTGATAGGGCTGTTTTCAGACCAATATTGGTTGTTTCTCTCTTCAATATGAATATTTTCATATTTTTTTAGAATATTATTGAAGATGATTAAATTGGACTGGTTTAGTATTATGGTTTCTCCTTTTTTGGGTACATGTATTGGCCCCCAGTTATCTATGGACCATAGGATTGATTGATGATTTGGAAATGATCTTGGAATCGTATTAATTGGTAAATCTAACAGTTTTATAGAATCATAGCAATTTGCCTCAGCTAATATTTCATATTGCTCAACTGTCAATAGAAGATCTATATCTAATTGATTTTTTGCTGTATTTTCTGATATTTTTTCTAACCTAATATCATTAAGTAAATTATTAAATGAATCAATGTCATTTACCCATATTCTATAAGGGTTTTTAACAGTTCCAGATACTTTTGTCAATTTTCCCATATTCAATAATATTCCTTTTTCCAGTTTTAACTTACTTCCTGGTAAGCCTACACAGCGTTTCACATAATGCACTTTGTTTTGATGGGGAGGGTTAAAGACTGCCACATCATTGGTTTTAATTTTGGAAAAACCTTCCAACCTCTGGTAGTCCCACCATGTAGAATCGATAGCTGCCCTGGCTTCTTTATTGATGTAGAAAAAAAGATTTATCCAAGGAATTTCAAATGGTGATTGAGGCAATTTAGGCCCATAGTGTAATTTGCTTACTAATACTTTATCTCCTTTCAGCAAACTATTTTCCATGGATCCGCTAGGAATGCTAAAAATCTCAAAACAAAAAACACGAACAAGAATGGCTAGAGAAACAAAAACTACAATAATAAAAAATAAATAAGGCCAGGTTTTAGCTCTTAACCACACGAAGAAACGAAATCTGGAATTAAACAGGAAAAATATTCCAACTATTAAAAGAAAACCTAAACTTAGCCAATATAAGGTGAAAACAAATAGAAATATTGGTATCGTTAAAAGACCAATAAGTTTGAATTTATTATTTTTTCTAATCATGATCCTTGAACCTTGTATATAAGGAATTTACTATTTTCAAATTGGAGTTCTAACCATTCAGGAGGATTACTCGATAATGATAACATTTGATGATATTCTCCAAATTCCTTATGTAAAACAAGATAATTACCCTTTGATTTAATTTTATTCATATCAAGATGAACAATTAGAGATTTCCTGTTGGTATACAGAGTCATTGCCCTTGGTTTAAAAAAAACGATAACATCCTCCTTCTTGGTTTTACCTCTGACAAAAGAGAACATGTCCTGTGCTTCAGGTGTCTCCGGACCATCATTAACAATTTGATGCCACACTTGTGGAATAATTGTATTGTAATAATCAATACCTAAAAAGGAAAGTTGAATAATAAGAAATACAGTTGCAAAAGATGTTTTTATTTTGGATATCTGAATATTTAGTTTTGATAGTGAGACTACTAAAAAATAGTAATAGAAAGGAATGATCATGTACACATACCTGGACTCATGATAAGGCCAAATTAAAAGAATAGCCAGGTGCAATAAAAGATAGATCGCAATTAATGTATCTTTCTTTATATTAGAAACTATTCCAAATATAACGACAGGAATAGTCAAAAAAATAAATATATGATCAAAAAAAGAGCTAAAACAGTATGAAAGACTATTTACACTAGCCTTGAAATTATTATATACCTGTTGAAGTGAAACAAATTTTAGGTGCTCCGAATGTGAAGGAATACCAGATGGAAGGGCAATTTGATAGATCAATTGAAAAAATAAGTATCCTAGAAAGAAGGTGAAAATCCATTGATTTTTGGTTAAATATTCCCTTCTATTGTTTTGCCTAATCCAGTGAATAAAATAAGTTATAAAGACCGCTATCACGAGCAAAATTCCCTCTGTCCGGATTATGGATGCAAAAAAGAATAAAAAGGTCATTAACATTAATTTTCCAAAACCCTTATTTCTGGATTTAATGATAGAATCATGTAAAATCAAACAGATTAAAACGAAAAAGATATAAGGAAATTCGGATAAAATATGCTTTGTATAATTTATTAATATTGGGTTTATACCGATGCACGCAGCTATCATTAAGCATTGAGCTTTACTAATTTTCTTTGAATAAAGAAAATAAACAAGAAAAATTACACCTAGAAAAAAAAGAATCACATATAATTTTAACCAGTGGAAATCCTGACCAACGAGCTGCAAAGCTGGCATCAACAGTATTGGCCATCCCCAGGGAAACATTTCTGGTGTATATGAATAATTGATTAACGTTGAATTATCTAACCCAAACTTATTTAAGGCATGAATTCCTGATACATTACCATTTAAAAGAGCCTTAGATTGATTGATATACAATGCAAAATCTGCTCCCCAAGCATGATAACCGTTGGAAATGATTAAAAACGTAGCAATTATAAATATCGTGAGAACGATAAATAAAATGTAAGGGATTAACTTCCTATAGTTGATTATCTTTAATTTATTTATCATAAACTTTTTAATCTTTATAATTCCACCTTATACACTAGAAATTGATTATTTTCATATTTCATATTAAGCCAATCTGGAGGAGAGTTTATTAAAGTTGATAGTTGAAGATTATCCCCCATTCCTTTGTGTATTACAACATAGTTTCCTTTCTCTTTTATTTTTGAAACTTCGTTATGAACAATCAATGATTTTCTTCCGGTATACAAACTCATTACGCGGGGTTTGAAAAATACTATGACATCATTCATGCTTGTATTGGCATTGATGAAGGAGAACATATCTATTGCATGTTTGGTCTCAGGCCCTTCAATAATTTTTGATTTCCATGATTTTGAAATGATGTTTTTGTAATAATCAATGCTTAACAACGAGGACAAAATGATGAGCGAAACAACAGCAAAGGAAATTTTGAAATCTTTGAATTTGATCTTCATCTTTAATGATAGAAGTCCCACATACAAAAAATAAAAATAGAATGGTATGAGCATATAAATATATCGAGGTTCATGATGTGGCCAAATTATTAAAAGCGTCAAATGCATTATTAAATAAATTACAATCAAAACGTCTTTTTTTCGACGAGTATACAAACCGACTAGCACAAGTGGGATAGATAAAGAAGTAAATAAAAAACCGAGGTAAGAGCTTAGGCAATGTGATATACTATTAACACAGTTCATTACATTTGAAAGAATGGTATTTAAATTAACAAGCTTGAAATGTTCAATATGGGAGGTGGGAGTTGTGGGAAATATGATACTATAAATGGTGTGATAAACAAAGAATGCCAAACCTAGTATCAAAAACCAACTATTCTTCTTAAAATAAAGCTTGTTATAACCACTTTTTATATATCCAAGAATGAATACTATAGTTGCTGCTCCAATTAATAAAACTCCTTCTGACCTAATAATAGAGGTGAAAAAAAATACGAATGCAGCCAGAATTGACATCCAGATTTTAACCCCTGCTCTTTGTTCAAGATATTCATATAGGAGTATTGAAAGTAATAAAAAAAATAAATATGGGAATCCTGCAAGTATACTTTGTGTATGGAATATCAATATAGGATTTAAACCTAAACATAGAGATATAAGAAAACCAGGAATTACACCTATCTTCTTTTTGAGTAGAGCAAATGATAAGCTCACAATCCCAATAAAAAAGCACATTACATAAAACTTATGCCAGACATAATTATACCCTACTACTTTCACTGGTAATGCAAGTAAAATAGGCCATCCCCAGGGAGCTAAAACCGGTGAATAATAAGGATAAGTGGAATTTTTTACTCCGTAGCCGTTAATCTTTAGGATTTGTTCGAGATTATGATCAATAAGTGCCCTGGCCTGACTAATATAAAGTGAAAAATCTCCCCCCCAATCATGATATTTATTGACAATGTGATGTGATGTGACAAGTAAAATGAAAGCAAATCCAATATGGATAAAATAGTTTGAAACTGTAGCAAATTTTTTACTTTCTGGAATCTTTTTCATTAAGATATCGGCTTATTTTAGGAGTGACAACTTTATAATTAAAGCAGTTATTTTTGATCGGGTTGTTTAGCTTTCATTAGTGTAATCTCTCTGGCTAAATCCGTAACAATCTGTTTCAAAGATTTATAGCGTGAGTATAGTAGGAGATGAAGTATCATAAAAAAAACAAATCTAAGGTAAAAGATTAAATCAACACCTCTTCCTACCCCCATATAACCTGCAATTACTTGAGTAATAGATGGTTTTATAATAATTGTGATTCCAAAAATATATGAGCATGTAACAATAATAGCTAATACCCAAGTGTGCTTCATTCTTACAAAAAATAGAAGAATGCAAAATGATAGAGCTATGATTAAAAGAATTTGAATCGGTGTCATTGCTTCATGATTTTATTCAAGATCAAATCTGTTTATTACTTACCATATCTGTTTTTTCAAAATATCATGCAATAATTAATTGAATGATACATTTCAAATCTTTATTCAAGTTTTAATTTATAAACCAAAATAATAGGATTATCATCAATAGTTCTTGTGCGTTGTAATTCAGCCAACTCTACATTACCATTTGGCAAATGTTTGTGTAGAATCAAACCAGGAATGTATGATATAAATTTACCATCACTAGCGAAGAATTTGTAGAAATTCATCCCATAGCCTTTGTTATCTATTACTTTATCAAATAATAATTCTTCATTGGTTGTGAAACTCTTATAGTGAAATATGGGCTGTCCATTATATAAAAAGCAAGTTAAAATTGAGTTATCAAAAAGAAATGATTTTACAACCCCCTGTACTTTACTCCTTATTTTCAGAATGTCTCCCTCAGGAGGTGTAAACGGCATTGCTTCAGTTCCAACATTGATATTGGCTTCTTGCAATTTGATCCTTTCATCCATGGTCATCGATTTATCTCCAAAATCGTAGGCATACTTCCTTATTATTTTTTCTGAATTTATCAGGTAAACGGTATCACTGAAAAGTTTGCCAAAAAGGATATTTTCTCCATATCTGTTTAATGTATTACCTGTTGAAAGCATTAAATTAAAATCAATCTCAGGATTGTGTTTTATGTATCCATGCTTGATATTGGCATCGTGATCCAGGAACATAATATATCCATTTTGACCTGTCTCACTTTTATAATCTTTGTATATGTTATAAATATATATTCCATCCGTAGTCACTTCAATACCAGACCCACTTAAACTACGTTCTGCTATTGTCCCAATTTTTTTTATGAAATCCCCATTTAAATTATAGATATAAACAACGCCATTATTGAGAGCCCAAATTTTGTTATCCCAAATGGTAAAGTCCTGCAACGACAAGTATTCCCCTGGTCCTTTGCCCTGTCCCCCTATTTTACAAATGAATTTACCAGTTACATCAAATTTCAACAAAGAATAGTTATCATCAAGTAAGTATACAAAACCCTCATGTACATATACATTCTTTAATTCTGATAGAAGAGATTCTGGTGTAGTTTCCAGTGGTATATATTTTACAGAATCTATTAATTCTGATGTCCATATGGGTTTAGCATTAGATAAATCGACAGAAATGGTTCTAATGGTATCTTTGGACACATATATAATATTGTCCTTTTTTGAGCAACTCATTAATCCTATCACCACAATTAATATATGGTTCAATCTCATTCTAATTGTTATTTAGTTTTAAAATGGTCAGACCAAAACCGGCCCAACCATTTTTTTAAATTATTGACAATCTCTGCTTAAGCAAGTTGTTGTTCCTGTCGGTGTTTGCTCACATTCAAATTTAGTTGCTGGTATAGTATTAACACTTCTGCCAGTTGCAGTTTGACCACCTTGACTATTACTTGCATTAAGATGTACTTCGCCTCCGGTCATAGAAACTGATCCTCCTGCCTCAATAGTATTATTCCATGAAGTTTGTTGATTATTATCAAAAGACATACTTGTTATTTCACCACACATAACAGGGTTTTGTTGCCAGTACCTTTGAGCAAATTGACCTTGATCATTAAATCCCCAATGGTCATTTTGTGATGATTCACCTGTTGAGAAAGAGATTTTTCCTGACTGAAAATCTACGATCCACTTCCCTGTAGGGAATGTTTGAGCTAGCATTTCTTTTCCTAATTCTACAAATGGATCAGTAAGTGACAGGCTCACGTTTGCTACTAATCCAATCATAAATACACCAATTGCGATATACTTAAATTTGTTTTTAAATTTAATTTGCATTTTCTTTTTAATTTTGTCTTAAATAATTGTTTGTCGTGGCCTTAAAGGCTCACGCCCCCTGTTCTGTGTCGATATACAATTGACCAGAACGGGGAATTTTTAGATACTTTTTGTGATTTAATCCATAGGCAAATTTTGTTTTTCAGTGACACATGTATTCTATTTTTTCTCTCAATCCTAGAGAAGCAATGTCTACAATGTAATTAGGGCGATATATACATTTTCCCTAAATATTCTCCCATAACTTCCACAACAATTAATTGGACACCAGATAAAAAAAGTCCACTGGCAATGATGGAAGTCCATCCAAATAGTGCAAGGTCCAGAGCTAGTACCACAATAGCATAGATACCGTACATAAAAGCAAGTATTGCAAAAAACACACCTACCAGCAGAGACAACTTTAGAGGTTTAGTGCTAAATGAAGTAATGCCACTTAAAGCAAGCTGAAGCATCCTACCAAAGGAGTCCCTATCTTGCTCTTCGTAGGTTAATGTGGTTTGTTTGATACCAATCCAAGAAAAAATACCTCGTAGATACAAATCCTGCTCATTCATGCTCCTATATTATATCAGTTATTCTCCTATCTATAAGCCTGAAATCGGCCCCATAACGGACAATATTAATATCCGATAGCTTAGATAACAGCCAATAAAATAATGTAGGAGTGCTTTTTTTAAGCCAACTGATTTTTCCTGTACTTTTGCGTATAGCTATTACAATATTAAATAAATGGATCATTTCATTTATGGTCGCTGGAGAATGTTGAAGATCAGCATCCATGGTGACCATACGATCTCCTTTGGCATAGTCTATACCTGCTTTGATGGCGACCTGATGTCCGATATACCCAATATTTTTGTAAGTTATTGCTGCTAATTCGATCATTTGCTGAGTATGATCAGTGCTTCTATCATTTATCAGGATAACTTCATATTCGATATCCCTAGAGACCTTTTTTAGCTGTATTGCTATCATATGGAATATTTTCTGCCTCATTAAAGCAAGGCGCTACAACAGTCAGCAAAAAATCATTTTTCATGCTTCTTAATTAACAAGTATTCTTCTGCGAAATCTCTCACATCTAATCTTTCTTCTATTAGATTTGTTACATTCTTTTTCATAGTTTTACTATCTTTCCATTGCATGGTCCTATAAAAAGTATGTCCACTATAAAAAAGGAAATAAACGATTATAACTGACAGAATTGGGTTTCTATAGGATTTAAACTTGATTAGCAGATAATCAACACGCCTTATCGCTATTAAGGCCAAGCCAATAATACTTATATACATATATCTATCTGCAGTGATATTTGGCCTTGGCAAAGGTAAAATGTGCAACACCAGAAGTAAGTTGATGATGAAAATAAGAAGGCCAAAAATTACGAGTCTGTTATGCCGACTGATATTGTACCAGCCGAATAGAACTAAGATCGAAACCAAAATGGGATATCCCCAGTAAAACCATGGCAATGGAGCACCAATACGCATGGGGAAAAAATAAAAAAAATAAAGTTTGACTGGAGCAACGGCTCGAAAAATATACTCCATTACACTATGAAACCCAAACATGATCCTGTGGTGTGTGGGATAACTGCCCAGATCTATAAGTCCAAGATTGTTGGACGAGGAAAAATACCAAAAACATAAAGCCATCAAAATAAAAGGCACTTTTTCCAATAGTGCAGTTTCTTTAAAAAATGATAAAAGTGACTTCTTCCATTTTAATCTACCATAGATATAATCCAGTGCTAATAGGTTAAGTGGTAGAATAATAGCCTGTTCTTTGGAGGCGAACCCTAAGCAATACAAGATTGAAACGATAATCATCCAAAGAATTTTGCTTGTTTGTATGTACTTGATATAGCATAAAAAGGAAAGAAAAAAGAAAAATGAAAACATTAACACCTTTGAGGCACTTATCCATGCCACTGACTCTACCTGTAATGGATGTATGGCAAAAATCAACGCACAAAAAAAAGCATACAACTGTACTCGATCAAAGTTAAAAGATTGTTTTGCGGTTTTAACAATGTTGCGAATGAGATAAAAGGCCATTGAAACATTAGTCAGATGGATCAATAGGCCGGCTAAGTGAAAGATAAGTGGGTCAAATCCGGATAATCTATAAACCAGCATATACATCAAGGTATTAACTGGGGAATATTGTCCACGGTAGAAATTAGTAAAGTGAAAAGACATGTTTGGAAATGATTGGTCAGAAATGAAAGGGTTTTCCAATACCTGCCAGGTATCATCCCATTCCTTTTGAAAACCATTGAATAATGTTGGAGAAAAACAGATAACTGTAATAGCCAAAAGTACAAAAAGAGGGTATTTAATTACAATTTTCATTCTTAACCATTAAATTTGATTTTTAAAGGCAGCCTTATAACTCATTTTCAGAAGAAGAAATCTATCTTTGAATCGGTTGATTTGAGTACTACCATAGCGCCTTCCTCTGTAACGTACTATCACTTCTACTATTTTTAGGTTGAGCTTAGCTGCATCCAGGATCATTAATATATCACCAGAAGCCTTATCAAAAGCTTCTCTTACTGCATTACCCTTTCCTCTGCCGGTTTGCTTCAATATTTTGATATCCTTATCAGAGTATTTGTCTAATATTCTGAGCATTTCCTGATAGGTTCCATCAGAAGAACCACCCTCTATAAATATAAACTCTTGATGAGAGCCAAATACCGGTGTTTGAAGTATTGCATTTTCTATATTCCCTTTTTCGTTACGGGCAAGTATAACTATCGAAACCGAATATTCTGAATTCTTATGAGCCATGTATCTGGCTACGGTGAATTGGATCAGGTTTAATCTTCGAATCCCAGGCAGATTTGCCAAAAACTTATTCAGCCCAAAGTGAACAAATGGGAAATACCATGGAAATAATAGCTTTCGGTCGATTTTGACTAATTCGAAACTCTCCAGGCCTAGCAACCCTTCCATATCTTGAATAGAAAGCCAGTTATATTTCGAGCTACTTTTTCTAAAACCAAATTTCTCCATCATTTCGAATGCTGGTTGCCACAGGTGATTATAGGAGGAAATAATGATACGAGTACGTCGGTGAACATACTTTTTCAGAGTTTTAAAAACATTTTGAATGTCTACTGATAATCCAGACAAGTGGGAGAGTATTACATAATCAAACTTACCATTGAGCGAAATGTTTTCTTCATGAGCATATTGAAAAGAAAGATGTGGGTATTTTTGCTTCGCTTTTTCTATCTTTTCCTTCGAAAAATCAATTCCTATTCCAATGGCAGGCTGCATGGCATGCAGCAGTTCTTCCGTTCCACAACCTAACTCCAGTATTGAACTTCCAGGAACCACAGCGTTTCTTTAATAATTCTTTAAAAATCGATTTATTAAGCCGGTTCTTTTCATTTAAAAATTGGCACAGTTTCTACAAACAAATTGGATAAAAATGTTGATTGCGTTTACACAGATATTGCGTAAGATTCATTAAATTCAAAATTTGTATATCAAAGATCAATAGTCAATTCAACTCTACTAATTTCTGTATTGACTCACAGCGATACCTAGCAAGACCAGATAAATAATTAGAGCAAGTATAATTTATATATTGCTTGTCCTCATCCTATGCTGATGAACTAATTTGCAAAATAGCCGATCGATCCTCACCAAAGATCAAATATACTTCTTTTGGATAATTTAAACCAATACAATTTTTACAATTGATGCCTATAAATTTGCACCACAAAAATTAGAGGTTCATAATTTTATTCATCTGATCCCGTCTTAATAATTTAACTTGGGAGAACATAAAATAATCAAAGCTAATTTTCTCTATGGTGTCTTCCATATCAGATGAATCATTTGCCTTAACTTCAAAATTGATTTCCTTACGACTAATTTGTTTTGATATGGTCATAACAAGAAAATATTTTTAAACTTTATTTGTCGATTTTAACATGTTGTGAATAACCCAATAAGGGAATGGATCTCATAAAATGCTTTATTCTCCAAAATAAACAACCTGTTCCTTCGGAATGACCCAATGCGTTGGCCGATGCTTAGCTTTTTCATTTTCTATCACATTCAATTGTTCGAACTCTACCCAATCATCATAGACTTTTATCTTTATATGTCCTTTAGAAATTTTAAACATTCCAGCTTTTTTAAGATCTAATAGAATATAACCCTTCTTATATTCATAAATTCTTTTTGGTGATTGATTGCACCCCATCAGAAATAATAAGGCTAATAGACAAAGAAAAATCTTATTTCTTAAGGTGTGCAATTTTTTGGGGGAATTGATTTTCATTGTATAAAAATTCATGATAGTTTTATATATTTAATTGTATGTGAAGAGACTACAGGAATGCCATTAGATGTCGACCCTTCAAAAAGCTCTTTGGTCTTTTGTAGGTCACCATTTTTTTGAAGAAAACGACTATCTGAAATAGTTTCAGTTGGACTAATCACAGTAACTGGTTCTTTGCCCTCAATACTTGTCAATAAAGAAAAGAAACCATTTAACAGGTAATCGTGAACTCTTATAACTTTATAATTTTTTGTTTCTCTTTGGAATAGAATATGGGTAAAATACCTTCTCCAGAAAAACTAAAATAGAATAAAGCACAATTTTCTAAATCGAAAAACATACCATTGAAGTGTTTTTTTGTCTATCATCTCATCTCTCCAAACTTATTATTGCTAATATTCGCTGCCAGATTGGATAAGCTATTCTTACTAAAGTTAACAAAAAAACATTATGAGTTTTATAATTAAGCTGATAATCTTCCGTAATTTACAAGTTTTGTCAAACTTCAGGAATACTAAATTTAACCCGGATTCAACATTATTTTATCTACTTGTATTTCTTTTTTCCCAAGTCACTGTGAAATGGCTTTTCAAGGATAATAACAGCATTTCAAGAAGCTCTAAACAGAATCAATTTAAGAAGTTAAAAGTCAAATTCGACGATATTTGGATATTTATCTACGAAGGTTATCCCATAAAACTTTTTTGTCTGCTCATCCACAGTGATGCTTGCTAAAGATATATCAAAAGTGTAATGGCCTTTAAGATTGCCGCTATAGTCAAATACAAAAATTCATTATTATACTTTTTAAACCGTCGTACAAACATCATACTCCTCAAATACTAGGAAGAAATCCGAACAATGCGTTTTTTTCTTTTGCGCTAAATTTTGTATTTGCCCGTTTGTTTCAGGGGTAATTTTTCCATAAGGGCAGGTATCAGGAACAGCGCTATAAACAAGGAAGTCGACAGGTTCATTACAATGACCAGGGCAAAGTCAAGCATGTTGAGAACGAGTTTTTCGCTTAAGAAAAAGATAATGCTCAATGCGCCAATAGTAGTAACGGTTGATGCTAGCAGTGCCAGAAATACTTTGCGGTTACGCTGGTGAGACAGGTGATCCACCATTACAATGCTGTTATCGGTAATAATGCCCACCGACACAGGAATCCCGGGAAATTCCTGGTAAGAAGGATTGATCTTTACCGCTAGTCTTGGGGCAACAAAAATACCTAGCATGTTGGCTACGGCGAATATAATTAATATGGAAAAAGAAGAAGCTTTCAATTTTCTAATATTTTTATTCCACGGATTTTAACATCCTTGCCCATCTTACATGGCCTTTATGAAAAGAATAGAGCACCACAAATGCTTTTCCCACAATGTATTGCTCAGGTACAAATCCCCAATACCTTGAATCGATTGAGTTGTGCCGATTATCCCCGATCATGAAATAGTAATTATGTTTGAAAGTATAATGTGTTATTTCTTTTTCATGAAGCAAAAATCTATTATTGGTTTCCCGGATATCAACTTTTTCAAATTTTTTCAGAATGCCTTCATAAAGTGCATAATTTCGGGGGTTAATTCGTATCGTTTTTCCTTTTTTAGGGACCAATACAGGCCCCCAGTTATCGATAGACCACAACATAGATTCGTGGTAGGGAAAAGACCGGGGAACCGAATCTGCCGGATAATGGGAAACTTTTGTAGAATCCACACTTTTGGATTCTGACAAAGCCTTGAATTGAATCCCGTTGAGTACCAGTTTTGTTTTCAAAACGCTAGGCTTATCGTTTAGCAGCGCACTATTGATTTCCAGGCTATCCAGCAAGGTTTGAAATACATCTGTATTTCCCGGCCAGAAGGTATATTCATTTTTAACAGACAGCGGAGAAGGCAGTTCTTTCCCATGATTGTATATTATCCCTTTTTGCATTGTGAGGATGCTTCCTGGCAAGCCAACGCAACGTTTGACATAAAATATTTTACTTTGATCCGGGTGATTAAATACTACTACATCGTTCGATTTTATTTCAGACAACCCCTCTAATCTTCGGTAATGCCACCAGGTGGAATCCATACCTGCCCTGGCTTCTTTGTTTATGTAAAACAGCAAGTTTACCCAGGGGATTTCAAATGGTGATCCGGGAATTTTAGGACCATAGTGCAGCTTGCTTACAAACACCTTGTCGCCTGTCAACAGACTGTCTTCCATAGATCCGCTAGGGATGCTGAAAACCTCAAAAACAAAAACACGAATGACAATGGCCAGTGAAACAAATCCGATGATCAAACAAATCAAGTAGATCCAGGCCCTTTCCCTGATCCATACAAAAGTGCGAAGGTCAGATCTGAACAATAAGAAGATGCATCCTATGACCCAAAAGCCCATAGCCAACCAATACAATGTAAGTACCAGTAGGAATATTGAGATGGCGGTAAGCAGGAGAAATTTATTTTTCATGTTGGTCATGAGGTTTTATTTTGACGTATTAAAGGTTCATTATTTGGGATTTTATCAAATCATTTTTCAACCTTATATACCAGAAACCGACTGTTCTCGTATTTTAGATTAAGCCATTCAGGGGTTCTGAACAATAAAGATGATTGCTGGAGATAATCTCCAAACATTTTATGTAGGATAAGATAGTCGCCCAGTGTTTTTATTTTTTTAGGATTGTCATGTACAATTAAGGATTTTCTTCCTGTATATAGGCTCATAACCCTCGGCTTGAAAAATACGATAATGTCTTTGTTCTTTGTGTGGGTATTAATGTATTGAAACATTTCTTTTGCATCGCCAGTCTCCGGTCCTTCTACAATTACCGATTGCCATGCCTGTGGGATGATTTTGTTATAATAATCAATACACAACAGGGAAATTATGGCAATGAATGAAATAGTAGCTAATGAAACTTTGGTGTTTCTAAGTTGAATATCCAGTTTCAAGCTAAGAAGCCCCACCATTAAAAAATAAAAGTAAAATGGAATGATCATATAAATGTATCTTGAATCGTGATAGGGCCAAATCAATAGTATAATCAGGTGCATGAAGAAATAAATTACTAACAACAAATCCTTTTTTCTTCGCTTGTAGGCTCCCAGAAAAGCAAAAGGAAGTGATATGAACGCAAATGTTGTACCCAGGAATGAACTAAAGCAGTTTGAAACACTGTTTAAACACGCCAGGAAGTTGTTATGAACACGATTTATGGAAACAAACCTCAAATGTTCGGCATGTGAGGGGGTACCGGAAGGTAGCGTGTACTGATAAATAATTTGAAAAAATAAGTATCCACTAAAAAAAATAAGTATCCACTGGTTTCCGATCAAATATGCTTTGTTGAAACGGGTTTTGGCCCAGTTAACGAAATAGGTTACAAAGACGGCTCCCACCAGTAAAATGCCCTCTGTGCGAATGATGGATGCGAGAAAAAAAACAAAAGTCATTAACAAAAGCTTCCAAAAACCCCAATTTTGAGATTTGGTTACTTGTTTGTGCAGGATTAATGAAACCAAGACGAAAAAAAGATAAGGAAAGCCTGAAAGTACTTGCTTAGTTTGGTTGATCAATACCGGATTCAGAGTAATACATAGGACAATTATCAAACTGTACATTGTACCTATTTTTTTTCGAAACAAGACGTAAGAAGCTCCAATTATTGCCACTAAAAAGAACATCATGTACAATTTCAGCCAAAAATAATCCTGGCCAAACAATTTTATGGCTGGAGTTAGCAATATTGGCCAACCCCAGGGAAACATCTCAGGCGTGTATGAACGGTCGGCAAGTGTGGAGTTTTCCAGTCCAAACTTATTGATAGCATGTATTTGAGCTACGCTTCCATTGAGTAAAGCTTTTGACTGGTTAATATACAGTGAAAAATCACCTCCCCAGTCGTGGTAATCATTTGCGATGATAAAAAATGTAGCAAGTAAAAAAAACGCTATAATAAACGGTAAAAGCCAATTTAAAGCCAATTTAGATCTCGGATTATGGGAAAGTTTCTCTGTGGTTTGTTCTGCGTGAACCGGCGCTTCTTCAAGGTGCTTTTTCATAGATGAACAGGTTGTTTAGGATCAAGCCAAAATTTTTAATGGTTAAATGATTGCCTGGTACTCTAGTTGTAATACGTTATTATTTCTGTTCATAATATTCCATTTTCATGTTATGAACCCAGATATTTTGCCTATCTTTTCGGTTATTGATAATATTTTTAATTGCCATCCGTTTGGTTTGTTATATTTTGTAAATCTAAAGGCAACTTAATGATCTTCTATGAGAAGAAGCGACCGTTTTAGAAAAAACTATCAACCCATCAGTCAAAGAGAGCCTCTATATTGTATTTTTCCAACGTTGTTTTGTTACTATTGTAAGTAATAATATGATTACTGTCTATTGAAGGGCAAAAGCTAACGTGCGGCCTTGTTGGAAGCTCTAACAAATGAGTAATGATCAGATCACTTTTATCTATCACAATTATTTTTGATTTGATGATGTTTTTATTTCTATCCCAAAAAAGAATGAAAAGTTTATCGTTTAACACAAATGCATCGCTTGTCATAATCGCGGTGGTATTTTGAGATCGTTCCCGATATATTTTATGCTGTTGCTCTAACGAGTTTTTAAACACAAGATGATCATAGTATTGTTTTTTATTAATTAAAGAATCATTATAATCATATTTAAAAATTACAGGCTCTGAAATTCCAATAAGATAGTAAAAATCTTCTCCCCTGATTATGTGCATGAATTTTCTGCTGATATTATCAATCTCAAAACGGCCGAATTCTTCAATAATATTGTTATCAAAATCTGATTTTTGGAGGATATCATCCCCAACAGATGTTTGATAAATAGTGCTGTCGTTGACAAACATGCTGTTTCTATAACCATAATCTTGACTGGTGAAGGAAATATTATTATGGTGGTTCCATTCCCCCTTTTCCATGTTAAAATCATATACTTTCAATGTGGATGTCCCCGAACTTAGAATAAATAATTTGGAATTCCATAAGCACATGCCTGTTGGGTTGATATATTCCTTCGGCCCTTTACCATAACTTGAAATAGTTTGTATCAGTTTTAAATGTTCATTCAGAATGTATATTTTCTGAGAGCCGACATCTGAAATGATATAAGTGTCGTTTATTTTTCTGACAGCGCCGATATTATTGGACAAAAAGGTGCTATCATTTAATTTCGATAAAACAAAAGTTGGTTGTATATCAATTATTTTTATCTGAGATATTTTTTCTTTGGGTTTGTTGTTGCTACAGGAAAAAAAAATAAGCAGCACAGGTAAATATTTCTTTAATGTTTCCATTATTATTTGCTTTTAATGTTGATAAAATGAGGCAGTCAAAGCCTAAACAGTATGCGACTATTTGGGCGTCTTATATGAGATTTTTGTTTTAAAAATTTTCAGGGCCTAGGCTTTACTTTGCCTCATTTTATTTAAATTTTAACGTAATACTTGACAATAGCTTCTATTACCATCACATTCAACAAAAAGCTGAAGTTGGTTTGCTATGCATGAAAACCTTCGGTCATAACCCTTACATGATACTGAAGCAGGTAGTGGGTGGGGAGAACAGCTTACTGTAGCTGAACAAAGTTCAACTTGACCGGTACCACTGGTACCACTGCTACTACTACTACTCGATGCTTGTGCCAGTAAATCAGCACCTACATGTACAAAAGGATCGGTAAGCGAAAGGCTTACATTGGCAATCAGACCGAGCAGGAATATACCAGCTGCAACATACCTCAGCTTGTTTTTAAATTTAGTTTTCATTTTCTAATTGTTTAAATCTGATATGGATCATTTCACCCTATAAAAAATCAATACGGGATTGCTTTCGGCATCTATTGCCATAAGCCGTTTTTTTATATCATGATTTTGCCATACTCCCGTATAAGATTCTACCATTTTTTTAAAATCTTCTATTTTATCCAAACCGCTGCCGGGATGAAATTGCTTGATAAAATATGACTGGTTTGAACTAAGAAAATTGGGAAACAACAGGTTTGCATGAATATCCTGTTTAAGATATGCCTTCTTTGCCTTTAAGGTTGATTTATTAACAAAAACGCTTACAACGGCAGTTTTAAGTGTAATGTATTGGAAATAAATAAAGCTATTTGTTTCATGATAATTATGTATTCCCCACATCCCCTCATAATTACCAAAGGTCCTTGTTGACTCGCCTTTTTCATTTAACCCGGTAAATCCCTGTTTTTTTTCGTAATCTGCCAATTTTGCAATAT